>NZ_JBHXEM010000015.1:0-118044 GCF_042724755.1 Kitasatospora sp. NPDC127067
GTGCTTTGGGGGGGGGCCGGGGGCGGGGGGGCTGCGGCTGGTGGTCGCGGCCGGGGGGGGGGGGGGGCCGCCCCCCCCCCCCCGCGACCGGAGAGGGTCAGCGGACCATGGCCGCCAGGACGCTGCGCCAGTCCTCGCCGGGCTCGGGGGCGAGCGGGCCGGCCAGGGTGTCCGCCCGGTAGTGCCAGGGGCGGCGGAGTTCCCCGTCGGCGTCGGGGGTGGCGGCGATCGGGCTGTCGGAGCCGAGCAGGCGGACCAGTTCGGCGGTGAAGTCGGCCCAGGAGAGGTGCCCGCTCACCGCGTTGACGACCCGGCCGGCGGCGGGGTGGTCCGGGGTGAGGCAGGCGCCGAGGGCACGGGCCAGGGCGGCGGAGTGCACCCAGGAGGCTCCGTGCCACTCCTCGGCGTCCGGCAGGCCGATCGGCCGGCCGGCCAGGGCCGCCTGGTAGAGGGGGCCGGTGGCGCCCCAGCGGAGCTGGTCGCGCAGGCGGTGGTGCGGGCCCCAGACGATCGGGGAGCGGACGGCCACGGCCTGGCCCCGGCCGGTCGCGGCGGCCTCGAAGAGGATCCGCTCGCAGTCCAGCTTGGCCTGCCCGTACGGGGTGACGGGTGCGCTGCTGGGGCCGCCCTCGGGGACCTCGGTGCCGGCCGGGCGGCCGTACGCGTCGATGCTGCTGACGAAGACGAACGGGCCGCCCCGCCAGCCGTCGACCAGGGCGCGCATGGCGGCGAGGTCGGTGGCGTGGTCGGTGAAGGTGCAGGCGGAGTGGATGACGGCGTCGACGCCGTCGACGGCCCGGCGCAGGCTGTCGAGGTCGCCGAGGTCGCCCTCCGCCACCTCGGCGCCGTTCAGCGCGGGCAGGTGCGCGGACTCCGGCCGGACCAGGACCCGGACCGGCCGGCCCTGGGCCATCAGCTCCTGGAGCACGGCCGCGCCGACCCCGCCGGTGGCGCCGGTGAGCAGGACGGTGCCGGTGCGGGCGCCGGTGGTCCGCGAACGGGCACCGGCCCGGGCGAGGGCCGCGCGGCGCTCGTCCGTGCGGGTGGCGAGCAGGGCGGCGAGGGCGCGCGGGGTGCGCTGCTCCAGGATGTCGAGGCCGGTGAGCGGCAGCCCGGTGCGGGTGCGCAGGCGTTCGGCGAGCTGGACGGCGACCAGGGAGTGGCCGCCGAGGGCGAAGAAGTCGCCGTCGGCGGGCGGGGTCATGCCGAGGAGTTCGCCGAAGGCCTGTCGTACGAGGTCCAGCGGGCCTGCCTCCAGCGGGCCCTCCGCCGGCGCGGTGGCGCCGGGCAAAACGGTGGCGCCGGGCAGCCGATCGCGGTCGGGGGTGCCGTCGGGGTGGCGGGGCAGCCGGTCCACGAGGGTGACCGCGAGCGGCAGTTCGGCGGCCGGCAGGCGCCCGCGCAGGGCGGCCCGCAGGGCACTGCCGCTCGGCGCGACCGGACCGCGGACCACCGCGTAGGCGAGCGGCGGGCCGTCCGGGTTCTCGACCACGGCCGCCTCGACCACCGCCGGATCGGCCGACAGGGCTTCCACGACCGGGTGTTCGGCGGCCGTCAACCGCTCTCCGGGCAGTTCGGACAGCCGCCGTTCCGGGTCGGCGGCCACGGCGGTGAGCAGTTCGGCGAAGGCGCCGAGCAGCCGGGCGGCGGTGTCCGGGTCCAGCGCGTCCCGGTCGTGCTGCAGCAGGCAGCGCGGCTCCGGGCCGTCCTCCAGCAGCAGGGTGAGGCCGAACTTGGCCAGACCCAGGTCGAGTTCCACGTTCTCGGTGTCGAGGCCCGGCAGCGCCAGCGGGTCGACGGTCTGGACGAGGTCGCAGCTGACCGAGAGCAACGGCGTGCCGTCCGCGCCGCGCGCGGCCGCGCCGAGCCGCTCGACCACCAGGTCGAGGGGCACCTCGTGGTGCTGCTGGGCGTCGAGCAGGGCGGTGCGGACCAGGGCGAGCAGCTCGGTGAACGACGGGTCCCCGGACGGATTCGCCCGCACGGCGAGGGTGTTGACCGCGAGCCCGACGGTCCGGCGGAACTCGGGCCGCGCCCGGTGGCCGCTGGCGCAGCCGAGGACGAGGTCGTCCTGCCCGGAGGCGACGCCCAGCGCGGCGAACGCGGCGGCCAGCACGACGGTGTACAGCGTGGCGCCGTGCCGCGCGCCGAGGAGGCGCAGCTGTTCCACCACGGCGCGCTCCAGCGGGGCGGCGTGCAGCGCGGCGCGGCGCTCCCGGGCACCGGGCGGGACGGGCCGCAGCAGGGGCAGCGGCCGGGCGCCGGACAGCCCGGCCGCGAGGACGCCGGCGGCGGCCGTCAGCTCGGCCTCGCGGGCGCGTTCCTGGCGGGCGTAGTCGGCGTACGAGGGGGCCGGCGGCGGGAGCCGGTTCGGCTCGCCGTCGCGCGCGGCGCGGTACAGCTCGGCGAGGTCCGAGGTGAGGAGGCGCAACGTGCCGCCGTCCACCGCGATGTGATGGATGGTCAGCAGCAGCGTGTGGTCGTCGGGGCCGTGCCGCAGGAGCAGGGCCCGCAGCACCGGGCCGGTGGCGAGGTCGAACGGCCGGGCGGCCTCGGCAGCGAGCTGCTCCGGGCCGGCGGCGTCCAGGACCGGCAGCGGCACCGGGACGACCGGGTCGATCTGCTGGTACGGCTCGTCGCCCCGGCGCGGGTAGCGGGTGCGCAGGACGGCGTGCCGCTCGGTCAGGCCGGTGATCGCGGTGGCGAGGGCCGCCCGGTCGAGCGGGCCGCGCAGCCGGGTGGCGACCGGCACGTTGTAGAGAGCGCCGCCCTGGCCGAGGTGGTCCATCAGCCACATCCGCTGCTGGGCGTGCGAGAGCGGGGCGGGGCCGTTCGATTCGGCGGGGCCGGTCTGCGGTGCGGAGGCGACGGGGGTGGCGGCGCGGCGGTTGCGGGCGCGGCGCAGCAGGTCGCTCTGGTCGACGGTGGTCATCGGTCGGCTCCGGGGGTGTCGTCGGCGGCCCGCAGGGCGCGCTCCAGCAGCTCGGCCTGGGCGGCGACGGTCGGGTGGCCGAGGAAGTCGGCGAGCGACAGCTCGACCCCGAGGTCCTCGCGCAGGTCGTCCACCACCCACATGGCGAGCAGCGAGTGCCCGCCCTCGGCGAGGAAGTCGGCGGACGGGTCGGTGATCGGGCGTTCCAGGGCGCGGCTCCACGCCTCGGCGACGACCTGTTCGATCGGGCCGAGTTCGGCGGCGGCGGACGGCTGTGCCCCGTCCGGTTCGTCGGCGGCCAGCGCCCGCCGGTCCACCTTTCCGCTGCCGGTCAGCGGCAGCGCGGCGAGCACCGTCCAGGCGGTGGGCACCAGGTGGGCGGGCAGCCGCTCGGCCAGAGCGGCCCGCAGTGCCTCGACGGCCGGGCGGGAGCCCTCGGCGAGGACCAGGCAGGCGGTGAGCGCGGCGTCGACCTGCCCGGCGCGGCGGACCACGACCGCCGCCTCGGCGACCTCGGGCAGCTGGAGCAGCGCGTGCTCGACCTCGCCGGGTTCGATCCGGAAGCCGCGCACCTTGACCTGGTCGTCGGTGCGCCCGTGGTACTCCAGGGAGCCGTCCGGCCGTTCGGCGACCCGGTCGCCGCTGCGGTAGGCGCGTCCGATGCCGGGCAGTTCGCGGAAGCGCTCGGCGGTCAGCTCCGGCCGGTCGAGGTAGCCGAGGGCCAGCCGGTCGCCGGCGATCCACAGTTCGCCGACGCCGCCCGGCGCCACCGGCGCGAGCCGCTCGTCCAGGACGTACGCCCGGGTGCCGCCGAAGGCCCGGCCGATCGGGACGGATCCGGCGCAGTCGGCCCGGGTGACCCGGTGCAGGGTGGTGAAGGTGGTGGCCTCGGTCGGCCCGTACGCGTTGATCAGTTCGAGCCACGGGAAGGCCTGCAGCACCGCGCCCGCGTACTCGGAGGAGAGTGCCTCGCCGCCGACGACCAGGGTGCGCAGCACGCCGAAGACCCGGGACCGCCGGGCAGCCAGGTGGTGGAAGAGCGCGGTGGTGAGGAAGACGGTGGTGACGCCGAAGCTCTCGACGTCGCGGACCAGGTCCTCGGCGCTGGGCCGCTCGCTCGGGGAGACGGCCACGGCGGCGCCCCGGGCGAGCGGCGCCCACAGTTCGAAGGTGGTGGCGTCGAAGGAGACGGTGGAGTGGAAGAGCACCCGGTCGCGGGGGCCGAGGCCGATCGAGTCCTCGGCGGTGGCCAGGTCGGCGACGGCGCTGTGCGGGACGAGGACGCCCTTGGGGCGGCCGGTGGAGCCGGAGGTGTAGTAGAGCAGGGCGGGCGCGGCCGGGTCGGCGGCGTCGGGCGCCGTGCCGTCGGCGGCCTCGGTGCCGCGCTCGGTCAGCACCAGGGTGCGGTCCTCGGGGAGCCCGGCCTCGGCGAGCAGTCCCTTGTCGCCGAGGACGAGCCGGACGTCCGCGTCGGCGATCATTTCGGCGATCCGCGGGCGCGGGTAGGCCGGGTCGAGCGGGACGACCAGTGCGCCGGCCCGCCAGACGGCGAGCTGGGCGACGACGAATCGGGTCGAGCGGGCGCACAGCAGGGCGACGGCGCTGCCGGGGCCGATCCCCCGATCGGCCAGGACGGCGGCCAACCGGCCGGCGGCGTCGACGAGTTCGCGGTAGGTCAGGACGGTGGAGCCGTCGGTCACGGCGAGCGCGTCGGGCCGCTGCTCGGCCTGCCGGGCGACCAGGGCGGGCAGCGGGGTGGGCCGGGCGGGCAAGGCTTCGGTGGCCCGGTCGACGGGGGTCGCGGGGTGCGCGGAGGTCGCGGGGTGCGCGCGGTGCGCGGTGGTCCTGGTGGTCATGGGTGGTTCCCTTCCGGGCGCCCCGGCCGGGTGGGCCGGGGCGCCCCGCTGAGGAGGTTCGGGCGGGGTCAGGCGGTCGCGGCCAGATCGGCCACCCGCTCCTCGACCAGCCGGGCGACGGCCCGCAGGTCGGGCTGGCGCAGCACCAGGGGGGCGCGCAGCCGTACGCCGTACTCGTTCTCCAGGGCCTCCAGCAGTCTTGCCGCGGCGAGCGAATTGCCGCCCGACGCGAGGAAGTTGTCCTCGGGCCCGAGGTCGGCACGGCCGATCAGCCCGCGACAGAGCTTCAGTACGGTGCGCTCGACCGGGGTGCCGGCCTCGTCCGCCGGGGCCTCCTCGTCCGGGGCCGGCGCGTCGGCCAGCAGGGCCGGGCGGTCCACCTTGCCGTTGGCGTCCAGCGGGAAGCGCTCCACCAGCCGGACGGCGGAGGGCACGGCCTGCTCGGGCAGCCACGGGCGGACGGCGTCGAGCAGCGCCGCGGGGTCGGCGCCGTCCTCGGCCTGGACGAAGGCGAGCAGCCGGACGCCACCGGTCGGCGCCTGCTCGGCGGCGACCACCGCCCGGCGCACCTTCGGGTCGCGTTCGAAGGCGGCCTCGACCTCGGCGGGTTCGATCCGCACGCCGCTGACCTTGACCTGGTCGTCGAGGCGGCCGTGGAACTCCAGCACGCCGTCCGGGCGCATGACCACCCGGTCGCCGGTGCGGTAGACCCGGTCCGTGCCGACCACGCCGGCGGGTGCGCCGACGAAACGGCGGGCGGTCAGCTCGGGGTCGAGGTACCCGGCGGCCAGGCCTCGGCCGCCGATCCGCAGCTCGCCGGCCGTGCCGCGCGGCACCGGGCGGCCGTCCTCGTCGGTGACCAGGAGGACGGCGCCGTCGATCGGCAGGCCGATCGGCGGGGCGCCGGCACCGTGGTCGCCGCCGGGGGCCATGGTGTGCACGGTGGTGGTGACGGTGGCCTCGGCGGGGCCGTACGCGTTGTGGACGGTCGCGGTGACGTCGGGCCCGGGGGCGCGGCGCAGCCGGTCGCCGCCGATCACCAGGTGGCGCAGCGGCGACTCGGCGGGCCAGGGCCGGCCGAGGAGGGGCTCGGCCAGCGGGGTGGGCAGGATGGACACGGTGACGCCGGCCTCGCGCCACCAGTCGGTGAGCGCACCGGTGTCCCAGCGGACCGCCTCGGGGGCGACCACCAGGGCCGCGCCGGAGGTGAGGCCGGCCCACAGCTCCTGCATGTGCGGGTCGAAGGCGACGCCGATCAGCAGGCTGTGCCGCTCCCCGGGGCCGAGGCCGGTCAGTCCGCGGTACCACTGCAGCAGCGCGCCGAGCGCGGGCTCGGTGACGGCGACGGCCTTCGGGGTGCCGGTGGAGCCGGAGGTGAGCACCGCGTAGTGGGTGCCGGCCGGGACGCGCACCTGCTCGCCCGGGTTCAGGGCGGCCACCACGCCGGCGGTGGGCAGGTCCAGCGGCAGCCGCTCGCCGCCGGGCGGCAGCAGGTCCGGCTCGCCGACCAGGCAGGCCGGGCGCAGTTGCTCGGCGACGGCGCGCAGCCGGTGCTCGCCGGGGCGCGGGCCGAGCGGCAGGTGGACGGCGCCGAGCTTGGCGGCGGCCAGGGTGACGGCGACCAGCGAGACCGAGTGGGCGAGGCAGACGCCGAGCAGATCGCCCGGGCCGACCTTGCCGCGCAGGGCCTCGGCCACGGTGTCGGCGAGGCGGTCGAGTTCGGCGTAGCTGTAGACCTGCTCGCCGTCGATCAGGGCGGGGGCGTCGGGGGTGCGGTGCGCCCAGGTGGTGAAGAGGTCGAGCACCGCGCCGTCCTGGTGCGGACGGCCGTAACCGATGCTCGGGGCGTCGGTGTTCGGGGTCCCGGTGTTCGGAGTCCCGGTGTTCGCGGCGTCGACGCTCGGGGCGTCCGCGTTCGGGACCTTCGTGTCAAGGTGTTCCATCATCATCTCCAGGAAGTCGCGTACGAAGGTGACGCTTCGTCAGTTCAGGCCCATGGAACGGGCGATGATCACCTTCTGGACCTCCGAGGTCCCCTCGATGATCGTGGTCATCCGGACGTAGCGGTACAGGAACTCCAGCGGGTGCCCGCGCACCCAGCCGGTGGCCCCGTGTACCTGGAGCGAGCGGTCCACCGCGCGCACGGCGGTCTCGGAGGCGGTGAGCTTGGCGAGCGCCGCGTTCTCGGGGGACTCGGTGCCCTCGTCGACCAGCCGGGCGCAGGCGAGGGTGAGCAGCTTGGAGGCCTCGACCTCGGCCCGGGTGGCGACCAGGTGCTCCTGGATGTGCTGGTACTCGCCGATCACCCGGCCGAAGGCCCGCCGGTCCTTGGCGTACTCGACGCCGATCCGCAGCGCGTGCTCGGCGATGCCGTTGCACATCGCGGCGACCACCAGGCGGCCGCGCGAGAGGCTGTCGATGGCGAGGGCGGTGGCCGCGCCGACGCCCTCCTCGCCGCCGATCACGGCCTCCGGGCCGGCGGTGACCCCGTCCAGCAGCAGCTCGAACAGCGGCTCGCCGGACATGCCCTCGTAGCGCTGGCCGATCCGCAGCCCGGGCTGGTCCATCGGCAGCACGAAGGCGGTGGCGCCGGCCGTGGGGCCGGCCCCGTCGCCGAGGTCGGTGGCGGCGACGACCAGCGCGATCCCCGCGTGCTCGGCGTTGCTGACGAAGGTCTTGCGGCCGTTCAGCACCCAGCCCGCGCCGGTGCGCACGGCGGTGGTGGTGAGGTGGAACGCGTCGGAGCCGGCATGCGGCTCGGTGAGGGCGAGGCAGCGGGTCTGCTCGCCGCGCACCAGCGGGACCAGGTGGCGCTCGACCTGCTCGGGGGTGCCGTGCCGCAGCAGCGGGCTGGGCCCGTCGGAGCCGGCCAGCGCGTACGGGGCGAGCACGCAGCCGCTGCGCCCGGCGGCGTGGTGCAGCAGGACGACGGCGGTGAACGGCATGTCGGCGCCGCCGAGCTCCTCGGGGTAGTCGCCCGCGTAGAAGCCGAGGGCGGCGGAGCGCTTGCGGACGTAGGTCCGCAGGTCGGCCGGGACCTGGTCGGCGGTCTCGGGCAGCTCGGCGGCCAGCGGAACGAGCTCGCGGCGCACGAAGCTCTCGAAGGCCTCGACGAGCTCGCGGTGGCCGGCTTCCAGGACGGCGGAGGGCGAAGTCACTTGGCACCACCGGTGGTGAGGGCCTTGGCCTGGTCGGCCAGGACGGCGTGTC
Source organism: Kitasatospora sp. NPDC127067 (assembly GCF_042724755.1). Taxonomy (NCBI): domain Bacteria; kingdom Bacillati; phylum Actinomycetota; class Actinomycetes; order Kitasatosporales; family Streptomycetaceae; genus Kitasatospora; species Kitasatospora sp. NPDC127067. The sequence goes on from NZ_JBHXEM010000015.1 coordinate 7,999, forward strand.
GGAACAGGGTGCGCAGCGGCGGCCGGCTGCCGAGGTGCGGCTCCAGGTACGCGGCGAGCTGGGCGGCGAGCAGCGAGTGGCCGCCGACCTCGAAGAAGTGCGAGTCCGCGGCGAAGCGGTCGTGGCCGAGCACCTCGCGCCAGGCGGCGGCGATCAGCTGCTGGCCGGGGTCGGTGAACTCGCTCGGCTCGACCTCCTCCGCCTCCGGGGCCTCGTCCGCCAGGCGGGCGAGGGCGGCGCGGTCGGGCTTGCCGCCGGGCAGGGTCGGCATCGCGGCGACGGCCGTCCAGCTCGCCGGGACGAGTCCGCCGGGCAGCCGGCGGGCGAGCGCCTCGTGCAGCGCGGCCTGGTCGGGGCGGTCGGTGCCCTCCAGGAAGCCGAGCAGGCGGGGGCCGGTCTGCGGGTCGGTGTGCAGCAGCACCGCGCAGGAGCGGCCGCCGAGTTCGGCGGAGGCCGCGGCCTCGATCTCCTCCAGCTCGATCCGGTGGCCACGCAGCTTGACCTGGTTGTCGGCGCGGCCGAGGAAGCGCAGCCGCCCGTCCAGGTCGCGGTAGCCGCGGTCGCCGGTGCGGTAGACGCGGGCGTCGTCGAGCGCGGGGACGGTCGTGAAACGGGCCGCGGTGGGCTCCGGCAGCCCCAGGTAACCCTCGGCCAACAGGGGTCCTCCGACGACGAGTTCGCCGACGCAGCCGGGGGCGAGCGGCCGCAGCGTGTCGTCCAGGACGTGGATGCGCACACCGTCGAGTTCGGCGCCGAGCGGGATCTCGCCGTCCTCGGCGACGTCGGCGTCGGTGACCTCGTACACGGTGGAGGTGACGGTGGCCTCGGTGACGCCGTAGGCGTTCAGCACGGTGGTGGCCCCGGTCAGGCCGGCCAGCGCCCGGGCGGGCAGCCGCTCGCCGCCGAGCACCAGCAGGCGGGGCGCCCAGCGGCCGTCGCGCAGCGCCTCGCGCAGGTCCTCGCGGACGGCGAGCAGGTAGCTGGTGGGCAGGTTGGCGACGGTGACGCCGCGGGCGGCCAGCACGGCCACCAGCTCGGGCCCGGTGGGCACCTCGCGCTGCGGCACGACGAGGGCGGCGCCGGCCGTGAGGGCGGGCAGCACCTCCTCCAGGGCCACGTCGAAGGACGGCCGGGCGAACAGCAGCACCCGGTCGGCGGACGTGAGCCGGTAGCGGTCGGCGATCGCGGCGACGTACCCGGCGAGGGCCTCGCGGCCGACCAGGACGGGCTTGGGCACGCCGGTGGAGCCGGAGGTGTGGATCACGTAGGCGGCGCCGTCCAGCGCGGCGGCGGGCTCGGCCTTCGGGAAGGCGGGGCCGTCCAGCAGGGCCGGGGTGACGCCCTCGGCGGGCAGTGCCAGCGCGCTCTGCCGGGTGGCGAGGACGAGCGCCGGGCCGAGCCGCTCCAGCAGCAGCCCGAGCCGGGCGGCCGGGTCCTCGGTGGACAGCGGCGCGTACACGGCGCCGTACCGCAGGCAGGCGAGCAGGGCGACCACGCTGTCGGCGCCGCGCGGCAGCACGGTGGCCACCGGCTGGCCGGGGGTGACTCCGGCGGCGCGCAGCCGCTCGACCAACTCGGTGACCCTGCGGTCGAGTTCGCCGTAGCTGATCCGCTCGGTGCCGGCCAGCAGGGCGAGCGAGGTCGGGTCGTGGGCGGCGGCCGGGTCGAGTGCGGCCGGGGTGACCGGGGCGGCCGGTTCGGCCTCGGGCGCGGGGGCCAGCCCGGCGATCGGCGCCTGCGGGCGGTCCAGGTAGCAGCGCAGCAGCTCCAGCAGCCGCTCGGACAGCAGCACCGCCTCGGACTCGCGGAACAGGTCGGCGTCGTAGTCCCAGACCAGGGTCATCCCGGCGGCGCCGTGCTTCTCGCCGACCACCCGGCGGTCGTCGGGCAGCAGCACCAGGTCGAGGTCGAAGCGGGTGGTGCCGGTGTTGAAGCCCTCGTACAGCGAGACCTCCAGCCCGGGCGCCTGGACGTCGGGCAGTGCCGCGTCGTGCGCGCTGAACATCACGTTGAACAGCGGGTTGTCGGCGCCGGTGGTGTGCAGACCGAGCCGGCGGGTCAGCTCCTGGACCGGCAGGTCCTGGTACGGCAGGGCGCGCAGCAGGACGTCGGTCACCTCGTCCACGGCGTCGGTGCCGGGGACCGCCGGGTCGAGCCGCAGACGCAGCGGGACGGTGTTGACGAACATGCCGACGGTGCCCTCGAAGCCCTCCGGGCGGTTGCCGACGGCGGTGCCGATCACCACCTCGCGGTGGCCGCTGTGCCGGCGCAGCAGCTCGGCGAACAGGGCGAGCAGGGTACTGAACGGGGTGTGGCCGTCGGCCTTGCTGCGCTCGCGCAGCCGCTCGGCCAGGTCGGCGCCGATCGACTGGCGCAGCTGGCCGCCGCGGTGGCGCCGTTCGGCGCCCGGCCGGGCCAGCCCGGGGAGGGTGATCTCGCGCGGCGCGTCGGTCAGCTCCTTGGTCCAGAAGTCGAGTCCGCGGTCCCGGGGGAGGTCGGCGGCGGCGCGGGCGTGGTCCTCGTAGGAGGGCGCGGTGGGCAGCTCGTACGGCTCGCCGAGGACGGTGGCGCGGTAGACGGTGAACAGGTCGCGCAGCAGGATCGCGAAGGAGTGGCCGTCGTGGACGAGGTGGTGCTCGACGTGGATCAGCCGGTGGTGGTCGTCGCCGAGCCGGACCAGGTGCCAGCGCAGCACCGGCGCCCGCTCGGTGTCCAGCGGCTCCTCGGCCTCGGCGGCGAGCAGCCGACGGAAGGCGGCCTCCGGGTCCTGCTCGGCTGCGAAGTCGCTGTGGCGCAGCTCCGGTTCGCAGACGTCGGCGACCCGCTGGCCGGGCAGCCCCTCCGGCCTGGGCACCAACTCCAGCCGCAGACCGGGGTGGTGGGCCAGCACGGCGGCCAGGCCGGAGTGCAGCGCGTCCCGGTCGAGGGTGCCCCACAGGTCGAGGACGGCGGTGAAGTTGTAGGCGCGGCTGCCCGGCAGCATCTGCTCGTGCAGCCAGACGATCTCCTGCGAGGGAGAGAGTGCGAACATGGTCGATTCCCTTGTGTGGTGGGCTTGTCGGCACTGCGGTGGCCGGACGCGGACGTGGGGTGTTCCCGTGCCGGCCGGCGGCCCAGGGGCGTACCGGGGTGAGGTGCGGCCCTGGGCCCGGGGTCCCGTCCGGCGGCGTGTCGGACGCGCGCGGACGGGCGTGGTGGGTTCGTGGCGGACCCGTCGTGGGTCCGTCGCGAGAGTTCGGGGCCCGCGGGGAGGGGCGTGCGGTCGGATGCCTGCGGTCAGGCTCGTGCGGGCGGGAGGGCGACGCGGGCGGGTGGGCGCGTCAGGCCTGCGGGACCGGAACCGGCCGGGCGTGCAGGTGGTGCCGCAGCACGGCGAGGAGTTCGCCGAAGGCGGCCCGGGCGTCGGCCTCGGGGAAGCGGTCGCGGTCCCAGGCCAGCCGGATCAGCAGGTCGTCGCCGTGCGAGGCGGAGACGGCCAGCGGTGCGGCGAGCGGGCGCCCGTCCAGGTGGGTCTCCCGGCCGGGGGTGCCGCCGAGCACCAGCGGTGGACGGCGGTGCAGGTCCTCCATGGTGAGCAGGCCGTCCAAGGCGCCCGACCACGGGGCCCCGGCGGTGCGGGCGGCACGGACCACCTCGTCGAAGGGGGTGCCGGCCTGGTCGAGGTCGTCCCACCAGGCGTCCGCGAGGGCGTCCAGGTCCGCGACCGGACCCGAAGTCGCCGGGTGCACCAGGGTGTTGAGGAAGCAGCCGAGCGCGGCGGGTGCGCCCGCCGGTCGTCCGCCCCACGGGTAGCCGAGGGCGAGCGGCCCTCCCCCGGTCTCCGGCCGGGCCGCCCCGTCCGCCCCGTCCGCCCCGTGCAGCCGGTGCAGGGCCGAGCCGACCGCGTCCAGCAGGGCCGGGAAGACGGCGCCGCGGGCGGCGCCCCCGGCGGTGGGCAGCCGCTCGGTGAGCATGCCGGTGGACGTCGCCGCGCCGCCGCCCGCCCCGGTCAGACTGCCCAGCCGGCGGCCCCAGTGGGCCTGGGCGGCGGGGCCGCCGGCGGCGTCCTCGGCGGCGAGCTGCAGTTCGACGGCCTGCCGGTAATCGGCCAGCGCCCGGGGGTCGGGCCCGTCCGCCGGTGGCTCGTCCCGCTCGTACGCGGCGCCGAGTTCGGCGGTGAGCAGGCCGAGCGACTGCTCGTCGCAGGCGGCGTGGTCCAGTGCGAGGGCGAGCAGTTCCTCGTCCCCGTCCGGGTCCGCGGCCACCAGCAGGCGCAGCGCGGGTCCATCGGCGGGCCAGTCCGACAGGGCCTCCCGCAGCGCCGCACGGGCGGTGCCGCCGGGGGCGACGGCGATCCGGGCGGCCTCGGCCGAGGGGCCGCCGGTGCGCAGCACGGGTGTGCCGCGCACGGTCGCGAATCCGCCGCACAGCGCCGGGTGGTGGGCGGCCACGGCGGCCGCGGCGCGGGCCAGTCGGCCCAGGTCGAGGGTGCCGCGCGGGTAGGCGAAGAACAGCGGGACGACGTCGGTGCGGCTCTGCGGAGCGAGTCGGCGGGTGATCAGGAAGCGCCGCTGGGCGCCGGTCAGCGGGAGCAGCTCCACCGGGGATTCGGCGGCGGCGGAGCGGTACCGGGCGAGGTAGGCGGCGGTGATGCTGGCGTGCACGGGAACGGTCTCCGGTTTCCGGTCGCGGCTCGGGTCGGGGATCGGTCGGGGATCGGTCGAGGGGGGATCGGCCGGTGCCCTGCTCGGGTCCGGGACGTGCGGGGATCAGGTTCGGTCGGCAGAAGGGATCGGGTTCGGTCGGCAGGAGGGGTTCGGGTGCGGAAGGCGCGGGTGGGGCGGCCGGTCAGGACGTGCCGGGGCTCACCGCGCTCTCCTGGTCGGTGGCGTCCGCCTCTGCGTCCGCGTCCTGCCCGGCCGTACGGTCGGGGCCCGGCAGCTCGCGCATCCGCCGCAGCGGGGAGAGCAGCAGTGGCAGCGGCACCAGCAGGAAGCCGGCGGCGCAGAGCCAGAGCGCGGTGCGCGGCCCGGCCGCCTCGGCGACCACGCCGCCGATCAGGGCGCCGATCGGCAGGGTGCCCCACACCAGGAACCGCATGGTGGCGTTCATCCGGCCGAGCAGCTCCGGCGGGCAGATGCTCTGCCGGAAGCTCACCTGGGCGACGTTGTAGGCCACCGCGCCGAACAGCACCACCCCGGAGGCCAGGCCGAACAGCACCACGCCCGCACCGCCTCCGGACAGCGGCCACAGCAGCGCGAACGGCGCCGTCACCACCGTGGACAGCCAGATCAGCCGGGCCTGTCCGATCCACCGGGCGAGCTGCCCGGCGCACAGCGCGCCGGCCAGTCCGCCGACGGCGGAGACCGACAGCAGCACGCCGATGGCTCCCGGCGACAGGTCGAGCACCCGCACCCAGAACACCGTCTGCACGGCGGTCAGCACGGCGGAGAACAGGTTGGACGTGGCAGTGGCGGTCGCGATCGCCCGCAGCAGCGGGTGGCCGAGCACGAACCGCACGCCCTCCCCGACCTCGGCGCGCAGCGAGCGCCCCGGCTCGGGCTCCGGCTGCGGCTCGTCGACCTTGATCCGGACGAGCAGCAGGGCGGAGGCGAGGTAGCCGCAGGCGTCGGCCACGATGGCGAGCGGCGCCCCGAGCAGCTGGACCAGCCCGCCGCCGAGGCCCGGCCCGGCGATCTGCGCCGAGGAACGGACCGTCTCCAGGGCGCCGTTGCCGCCGACCAGTTGCTCGCGCGGCAGGACGGCGGGCAGGAAGGACTGGTGGGCGACGTCGAAGAAGACCGTCGCCACCCCGGTGACCAGCGCCACCAGGTAGAGCTGCGACATGGTCAGCACCCCGAAGGCGGCGGCCGGCGGGATCGACCCGACGGCCAGGCAGCGCACCACGTCGGCCCGGATCAGCACCGGAAGCTTGCGCATCCGGTCCAGCCAGGCGCCGGCGGGGAGGCCGACGAGCAGGAAGGCGGCGGTCTCGGCGGCGGTCAGCAGACCGACCTCGAACGGCGTGGCGTCGAGCACCATCACGGCCACCAAGGGAAGGGCGACCAGGGTGACCTGACTGCCCGTCTGGGCCGCCGCGGCTCCGGTCAGCAGGAGCCGGAAGTCGCGGTGGCCGAGCAGACGGGCCTGGCGGGGGCTGGGCTTCTCGTTCATCGGTGCGACTCTCGGTCACCCCTTCGACACGGGGCAAGCACCAGGTCCGTTTCCGGACGGAACGCAGGTCGGCCGAATCCCGCCACTCCCCCGGCCCGCCCTTGCGCGCTCCTTATGGCCGCTTCTCCTGCCGTCACGCCGCCCGCGGCGTCCGTCGGCCTAGGCGGCACCGGCCGGCGGGCACTCCGACCGGCTCCGGGCCCGTCCGTCCATTTCCTTGTCCGGTATTCGGACGCCACCTTTCCAGCCACCGGACGGAGAGGCTCAACTTGGCTGGATTCCATGGAGTAAGGCCAGGCCGTCACCTCATCGTGATACCGGCGTGACCGTAGCGAGCCGTAGACAAGGTGACCGGACGGTCACGGACCACCCGTGCCCGACCCGGTCCGCCACCCGTCCCGCCCCTGTTCCGCCGACCGGTTCGCCGCCCCCGTTCCGCCGCCCGTTCCACCGACTGCTCCGCCGACCGCCGGCCGCCCGTCAGCCGCTCGACTCCGCCTCCGCCTCCGTCTCCGCCCGGCGGGTGATCGCCAGCACCGCCATGTCGTCGTCCCTGGGCCCACCGGTCCACCGCGCGACGTCCGCCACCAGCGCGTCCAGCACCTCACCGGGCCCGGCGAACGGCCCCAGCGGGGCCAGCCCGAGCACCGGGTCGTAGAACTCCCCCGCCGTGTCCCGGGCCTCGGTGACCCCGTCGGTCACCAGCAGCAGCGTCCACCCGGCCGGGAACGGCCGGCTCTCCGGCACCGGGCGCGCCACGCCCAGTCCGCCCATCCCCAGCGGCAGCCCCGGATCCGCCGCGTCCAACCGGCGCACCGGGGGCTCGCCCGCGCCCCGCGGGTACGGGTTCAGCAGGTACGGGCCGGGGTGCCCGCAGTCGAGCGTGCGCACGCTCTCCTCCCCCGGCGGGAACTCCACCAGCAGCGCGGTGATGAACCCCTCCAGCCGCAGTTCCTCGCTCATCCGCTCGCTCTCCCGCAGCAGCGAGTCCTCCAGCGCGTCCGCGAGCGCGGCCAGGTCCGGCAGCCGGCGGGAGTCCTCGCGGAAGGCGCCCAGCAGCACCGAGACCGCCCCGACCGCGTGCAGCCCCTTGCCCCGCACGTCGGCGATCAGCCCGCGCACGCCGTACGGGGTGACCTGCAGCGCGTACGCGTCGCCCCCGATCAGCGCCTCGTCCTGGGCGGCCCGGTAGCAGGCCGCGACCGACAGCCGCCCCACCTCCGCGGGGGGCTCCGGCAGCACCGCCCGCTGCGCCGCCTCGGCCACCGACCGCACCCTTGCCAGCCGGCGCCCGTGCCGGGCCACCACCCGGTTCACCCCGATCCCGAGCAGCGCCGCGAACGCCGTGTTCGCCAGCTCCAGGAAGCCGGCCCCGGTCCCGATCGACCCGTCCTGGGTGGACAGCAGCAGGATGCCGAGGACATTGGCCGCCCCCACCGCGACGGTGTCCCGCAGCGCCAGCAGCGCGCCCGCCAGCACGGCGGCCGCCGCCAGCAGCGGATCGCCCCAGTAGTCGGTCGGGTCCAGCGCGTTCCACACCAGCCCGCCGGCGGTCAGCAACCACGGCGCGACCCGCACGTACGGGGGCCACTGCACGGACCTCGGGGCCATCGGCGACCTGGCTTCCGTCTCACCACCATCCGGAAGGACTTCTTCCGATCGTAGTCACGGGCCCCCGGAACCCGCACGACGGCCGCCCGGGCGCTGGCTGGAACTCGGCGTGATCCCCAACCACTGCCCACCCGGACGTCCGGTTCGGCGACGCTCCCGAACCTGAGGGCGGCTGGCCTCTCCCGTACGCCTGTACGCCAATCCGCCGCTACGCGGCGTCCGCCGTGAAGCGTCCCGCGCCGGGCCCCGCCAGCAGGCCTTCCGGCACCCGGCGCCCGTACCCGAGCAGCAGCAGGTGCTCCGCCCGCCCCGTCACGGTGAGCGACCCGTCGCCGTACGCCCAGGCGGTGTCCGTCGCCACCAACCGGACGCCGTCCAGCCGGGCCCCGAAGAACCGCAGGGTGCGGGGTGAGACACCGGCCAGCAGGGCCTTCGTCCGCGCCACCGGCAGCCGGGCGGGCAGACCGAGCGCCACCGTGATGTCGAGGCCGTGGACGACGTCGTGGGCGAGGGCCGCGATCGGGCCGCCGACCGGTGGGCGCCAGGGGTGGTCGGCGTGGTCGGCCATGGCCGCGGCGAGTTCGCGCTCGGTCATGGCGGCCGCGTCGCGGCGGGCGATCCGGTCGGCCATCCGGTGGACGTTGCCGCCGGAGCGGGCGAGTTCGAGGAGCGTGCGCGCCGTCGAGTGCCGGAAGCCGGTGCTCATGTGCGCGGCCACCTCGCGGATCCGCCACCCACCGCACAGCGAGGGCGAGTTCCACTGCTCCGGGGCGAGGTCGGCGAACACCCGGGCGAGCTCGCGGCGCTCGGCCGCGATCTGCTCGCGGATCCAGTGGATCTGCCCGGTGTCCTGGTTCTGCGGCACGGTTTCCATGCGCCCAGCCTGCGGCCGGAACCGTACACCCGTCCAAGACCGGGAAGTTCTGGCACTTATGATCGGGAGTAATGGAACTGCGGCAGCTCCAGTACTTCGTCACCGTCGCCCAGCACGGCAGCTTCACCCGGGCCGCGCGGCTGCTGCACCTCACCCAGCCCGGGGTGAGCTCCCAGATCCGGCAGCTGGAACGGGAGCTGGGCCACCCGCTGCTCGACCGCTCGGGCCGCACCGTACGGCTCACCCCGGTCGGCGAGGCGGTGCTGCCGCACGCCCGGGCCGCGCTCGCCTCCGCGGCCGCGGCCCGCCTAGCGGCCCAGGAATTCGGCGGGCTGCGGCGCGGACACGTGCGCCTGGGCATGGTCGCCGGGGCGGCCCTGACCCCGCCGTCCGAGCTGGGGACCTTCCCCGGGCTCGCCACCACGCTCGCGGCGTTCCGCCAGGAACACCCCGGCATCGACTTCTCGCTCACCGAGGACACCACCACCCGGATGCTCTCCGCGCTGCGCGACGGCCGGCTGGACCTCGCCGTCGTCGGCCTGCCCACCCCGGGGAACGGGCGGGAGGGCGACGACGGCGGGTCGTCGCTGAGCGGGCTGGCGCTGCACACGGTGCTGGAGGTCCCGCTGGTCGCGGCCTGCCCGGTGGACCATCCGCTCGCGGACGCCTCGGGCGCGGGACCCGCCTCGGGCGCGGGATCGGGCATGGGCTCCGCCCACGGCTCAGGCACGGTCCCGGTCCCAGGCGCGGGCACGGGCGCGGGCTCCGCCGGGGGCTCGGGAAGTGGGGCCGGTGTTGCCGCACCCGGCCGGGACGCGCTGCCGGTCGCGGCGCTCGCCGGACACCCCCTGGTGAGCACCCCGCGCGGCACCGGCCTGCGCACGGCGCTGGAGCTTGCCCTGGCCGAGGCCGGCGTCGAGGCGACGGTCGGCGTCGAGGCGGCCGCGCCACCGCAGTTGGCCGAGCTCGCCGCGCACGGCCTGGGCGTGGCCGTGCTGCCGGACCCGGGCCCGCTGCCCGGTCTGCGGGTACGTCCGCTGACCGACCCCGTCCCCCGGGTCCGGATCGCGCTCGCCTGGCCGACCGGACAGCCCTCCTCGCCGCCGACCGCCGCCCTGGTGGCCCACCTGCGGCAGGCCTACCCCGGGCCGGCGGCCGCTCAGGCTCCGGCCGTCACCGCCGCGCCGTCGGCGATGTGCAGCAGCGCGGCCGCGCCGTCGAGCACCTCCCGGTCGAGCGGGAAGTAGCCCTGTCGCGGGACGGTGTCGGTGCGGGTACGGGCGTCGGCCGGCAGCGCGGTGTCCGTCAACTCCCAGGCAGCACCGCGTCCCCGCAGGTGGGCCTCGTACGTCCCCGGCGCCGGCTCGGCCAGTCCGATCGCCTCGCTGCGCCCCAGGCTCCCGGCGACGAAGGCGTAGCGCTCGCCCAGCAGCGTGCCGACGGTGTGGCCCGCGCCGGTCCACCGGCAGTCCAGCTCGCCCAGCGCCCAGGCGCTCGGGTTCCGCTGCACGTGCCGGTTGTGGGCGAAGAGCAGGGTCGGTCCGCGCCGGGCCTCGATCTCGCGGATGTCGAGGAGGTTCTGCGCCATCAGCGCGTCCCGCACGCCGAGCAGGGCGCTGATCCGGGCGCTCGGGGTGCGACCCCGGACCGCCGACTGGGCGTGGTAGCGCAGCAGTCCGATCCCGGCGGCCAGCCGGGCGCGGGCCTCGTACCACTCGGCCGGCGAGGTCGATCCGATCAATTCCGGTGCCCGCATGTGGAGTTGGAGGAGAAGGTCGTCGGCGAGACAGCGCAGCCGGGCGGCGTCGGCGGTGTCGCCCGGCGACTGGGCCGGGTCCGTCACCGCCTCCGTACGGCTCCAGCGCTCGTCCTCACCCGCCGCACCGGCGATGTCGAGGTCGAGCCCCAGGTAGTCGCGGGCGTGTTCGAGGTAGCGGCGCGGGCTGGGGGCGCTGGTGTTCTCGGTCGGGATGTCGAAGCCGTGGAGGGCCAGCCGCTCCCCGGACGGCCGCTGCCGGTTGAACTCCCGCATCCAGGCGACGAGTCGGCGGTTGGGGGCGAGTTCCCCGAAGCCGTGCGTGAAGCCCCTCCGCATCGCCGATTCGAGAGTGCCGACACCCTCCCGGACGTAGGCGTCCACGGCGAGGGCGGCCACCCGGTCGGTCTCCAGGGCGATCGACCGGAAGCCCCGGTCGACCAGCCCGGCGAACAGCTCGTTGCGGACCAGCCCGAACGCCGGCTCCTGGTGCGTCGGCTCGCCCAGCCCCAGAAGCTCGCACGCTGGGGTGATGAAGTCATACACGTCCTGGTTCATGGACCTCAAGCGTATCCTTGAAGGAACGGTTGAGACTTTTCCCGCTTCTGCCGCCCGGCCGCCGACGAAAGCCTCAAACAGCCCGAACGGTCGATCGGCTTCGCACACCCCGCATCACCCGGCCCCGCCCCACCCCACCCACCCCACCCGACCCGGAACGGGAGACGACCGGACGACCATGCGACCCTCCGACCTCGCGCGCGAGCACGGCATCTCGACCCAGGCGATCCGCAACTACGAGCGCGACGGTTGCCTCCCGCCCGCCGAACGCACGCCCACCGGATACCGGATCTACACCGAGCTGCACGCCGCCGCCCTGCGCGCCTATCTCGCCCTCGTCCCGGCGTACGGGTACGCGACCGCGGGCTCGGTCATGACCGCCGTCCACGCCGACCGGATCGGCGAAGCCCTCACCGAACTCGACCGGGGCCACGCCCAGTTGCTGCGCGACCGGGAGACCCTCGCCGCCGTCCGCGAGGCCGTCGGCCACCTGACCGGCGGCGCCGCCGCCGGAACCGGGCTCCCCGCAGTGCCCGGCCCCCGCTCCGTCGGCGAGGTCGCACACCGACTCGGCGTCACCCCCGCGACCCTGCGGGCCTGGGAGGCCGCCGGCATCCTCACCCCGGCCCGGGACCGCACCGCCGGCCACCGCCGCTATCTCCCCGCCGACGTCCGGGACGCCGAACTCGCCCACCTGCTCCGCCGGGGCGGCTACCTGCTGGACCACATCGCCACCGTGCTGCGGCAGATCCGTACCGCGGGCGGCACCGGCGAGCTCGCCGGTGCCCTGGACGGCTGGCAGCAGCGCCTCACCACCCGGGGCCTGGCGATGCTCACCGCCTCCGCCCGCCTCGACGACTACCTGGGGCTGCGCACCGGAACTCCCCGACCGGCTTGACCTCAAGGCCACTTGAGGTGCCAGAGTGATCCACATGAACACCGAAGCAGCAGTTAACGCGCAGGCCGCCCCCGAGGCGGACATCCAGGCCATCGAACGGGTCGTGGCCGCCGTCGAACGCGCCCAGCGCGCCAAGGACCCGGACGCGTTCCTCGCACTGTTCCACCCCGAGGCGATCTGGACCACCGCGCACGGCAAGGTCCTCCTCGGCCTGGACGCGATCGCCGAGTTCACCCGTGCCGTGCTGCCCGCCGCGACCTGGGACGGCGACGTCACGTACGAGCCGGTGCACATCCAGTTCCTTCGCCCCGACGTGGCCGCCGTCAAGGTCCGCCAGGTCTACCGGTCGCCGGAGGGGGACTCGGAGGGCGCACCGCTGTACGTCATGACCAGGCAGGACGACGGTCGGTGGCTGCTGCACGCCTGCCAGAACACCGGCGTGCTCGCCGAATAGCCACCGGGCCCGTCGCGGTCCGCCCCTGCCCGCCCCCGCCGGACGCCGGCGCCGCGCCCCGGGTCGGCCGGCCCGGCTCAGCCGACCCGGGTGAGCCGGGCGGTGCGGGCGCCGGCGCCGTCCGCGAGCGCGCCCGGCTGCTCCTGGTCCGCGCGTTCGGGGCCGGCGAGCAGGATGGAGCGCTGGAGCCGCCGCAGCGCCGCGGACGGCTCCATGCCCAACTCCCTTACCAGGGTGTTCCGCAGGCGCTGGTAGGCCTCAAGCGCCTCGCCCCGCCGACCGGAGCGGTGCAACGCGATCATGTACTGGCCGTGCAGGCTCTCGTGGGTGCGGTAACGGTCGATCAGGACGGTGAGTTCGGCGAGCAGCACCCGGTGCCGGCCGAGTCGCAGGTCGGCCTCGATCCGCTGGTCCAGTGCGCAGAGCCTGATCTCCTCCAACCGTCTGGTCTCGACGGCAAGTTGGCCGCCGACCGGGACGTCCGCGAAGGCCGGGCCGCGCCACAGCGCGAGCGCGTCGGCCAACTGGCGGGCGGCGAGCGGGAAGTCGCCCCCGTCCATGGCGCGGTAGCCGTGCCCGGCGAGGCGGTCGAACTCCTGGAGGTCGACCAGTCCACCGCCGCTGTTCAGCATGTAGCCGCCGGCCGAGGTGACCAGGACGTCCTTCGCGCAGGAGGCCCCCGGGCCGCCGTCGCCCTGGGCGAGCGCCCGGTCGATGAGGTCGCGCAGTTGGAGCACATAGGTCTGCACGGTGGTACGGGCACTGCGTGGCGGGCGGCCGGACCACAACTCTTCGGCGAGGACTCCCGCCGGCACGACCTGATCGGCCCGTAACGCCAGCAGGGCGAGCACCTGCCGCGGCTTCGGCGCCGACGGCACCACCGACGCCCCGCACAGTCGGACCCCCAAGGACCCCAGCACCCGGATCTCCACGACGACCACCCCATATCCAGACGGATCGGCGGCCCCGACGGCCGCCGGCCGGGCGGGTGCTCCGCTGCTCACCGTCCACGCAGGTCCGCTGGAAGGTCGGTCGAGCACCCGACGCCCATCCAAAAACAGGACAGACGGTTTGTCAATACAAAACCGAACGCGCTGTTTGTTTTTGGGCGGAGCAATCCCCACTGGAACCGGACGCCGGACCGCCCGTCCGACCTCGAACCGCTTCGGACGAGGCCCGCACGGACCACCCGGGCCGCCCCGAGCACCCCGACTCAGGCCGGTCCGACGCCGGCCGCACCCGCCCCGTCCGGACCATCCGCCCGGTCCGCCCCGGCCGGGCCGGACTCCGCCACCCGGGCCGCCGCGAGCTCCGCGACCACCCGGGCGCCCCGGTCCACCGCGAGGTCGAGCGTGGCCAGCACCCCGGGCACCGCGATACTGGGCATCACATGCTGGTACAGCGCGGAGATCCGGCGCTCCAGATCCGCCCGGCCGGACATCTTCTGGGACTGGATCTGCACCCCCGTCCAGGCCCCGGTGACCAGCCACGCCGTCTCGGCGGGCACCACCTGGGGCAGCAGCTCACCGCGCCGGCCCGCCGTTTCCAGCACGCTCTCGGCCCGCTGGATCCAGCCGGGCGCCGCACCGCCGCTGAAGTCTCCGAACACGTCCTGGCCGAGGGAGAGCCGCGCGCCCGCGCTCAGGACCGGGTCGCGCGGCATGAGGTGGGCGACCACCATCCCGAGGTCCACGAACTCCTGGAGCTTGCACTGCCGTTCGGGGATCTCGTCCCGGCCGAACTGCTCCTCCACGACCCCCTGGGCGAGCTCCCGCTTGGAGGCGAAGTGGAAGTACACCGCGCCGCGGGTCACCCCGGCGCGGGCCACGACCTCGCCGATCGTCGCCCCCTCGTACCCGTACTCGTCGAAGACCGACGCCGCCGCCTCCAGGATCAACCGACGCGTCCGGACCGCTCGCTCCTGTCGCACCACCGCAACCACCCCACCCGAAACGCTCGGCAAACAAAACCAAACACCCCGTATCTTACCCGCCGCGGTCGACGGGGTCCCTGCATCCCAGGTCACATAGGGCCGTCCTCAAGCGGACTAAAACCGCGTGGACGGTATGGGACGAACAGATGGCCGACATCTCGCCGCCAGCCCCCATATCCGGAGCAACAGCTCCCACTTGTGCCCGAGGGGACGACGAACGATCCAGTCATAGCAATGCACCTGACAACTTTGGCCATCGACATTCCCACAGGTCAAGCAGGCCCATTCGGTGAACCTGATCTCGGGGCGGCGACCGGCACACACCCACCGTGCCCGACCGAACACGCTCGGCCGCCGACGAACCTTTGTTCTGGCTCCTTGAAAACCAAACCGGTAGGTACGTATCTTACGAGCCCTGAGCAGCCCACCCCGCCCATCACGGCCTTTCGGAGCGCTCCCCATGACTCTGCTTGCCTTCCGCACGCCCGCCTCCGCCCTCGCCACCGGCCCGGACTCCCGGACGATCCCCGGCCCGGCCGCAGCGGCGGCCCCGGCGCCTCGCCTGACCAGCACCGTCGCCAAGGAGTACGTGCACCGGGCCTGCCACGCCGAGGTCTTCATCACCGGCAGCGAACAGCTGACCGACACCGCCTTCGCCGTCACCGCGCAGTGGCCGCGGGCGCACACCTTCTTCTGCACGCCGGACGGCACCCGGCACGACCCGATGCAAGCAGCTGAAACGATCCGCCAGGCCGGCCTCTACCTTGCCCACACCCGGTTCGGCGTACCGCTCGACCACAAGTTCATGATGTGGAACCTCGACTACACCACTCAGCCGCGGCAGTTGCCGATCGGAGCGGCACCGACCGACCTCACCTTGGAGATCCAGCTCCTCGCCCAGCCGCGCCGCTCCGGCACCACGGTCGACTTCACGCTGGAAACCGTCGTCCGACGGGGCGCCCAGCTCGCCGCCACCGGGTACGCCCGGTTCACCACCGTCCCGGACTCCACCTACCAGCGGCTGCGCCGGGGGCGCCAGGACGCCGAGCACCCCTCGGCGCCGACCGTGACCGCCGAGCCGCTCCCGCCGGCCCGGGTCGGCCGACTCCGCCCGAGCGACGTCGTCCTGACCCCGGCCGACGCCCCCGACAGCTGGCACCTCACTCCCGACTTCCGGCACCCGATCCTCTTCGACCACGCCAACGACCACATCCCCGGCATGGTGCTGCTGGAGGCGGCCCGGCAGGCGGCCAACGCCCTGAGCAGCCCGGTCACCGTCACCCCGGCCGCCGCGGCCACCACCTTCCACCGGTACGCCGAGCACGACGCGCCCACCACGATCACCGCCCGGCACACCCCCGGCAAGGAGCCGGACAGCCTCACCACCACCGTGACCGGCCATCAGCACGGCGAACCGATCTTCACCACCGTGCTCACCGGCCACCCGGACCACCGCTGACCCGACGGCCGCGCCGCCGCGCCGACCGGGCAGCCGGTGCGGCCCGAGCAGCGGTCCGCACCCGCCGCACCACTGGACGCACCCCCGCCACGCGGACCGTTCGCCGGCGGCAGGCAGTACGCGTCCAGGAGGCCGTCCGCGTGCCGACGACGCTTGCCGGGGCGGCGCCCCCTGGCACAGGGCGTTTCCTGCCCGTCGGCGACGACCGGAACATCCCGATTCCGGGCTGGCACCGGGGCGAACACCTGCGCAAGGATGTCAGCCCCTGATCCGCTGCCAACAGGAGCACGCCGTGAGCGAAGTCGCTTCGCAGCAGAACGAGTTGATAAGACTGACCGACCGTCCCGGAACCGACGACGCCCCCGGCCGCGACGGGCGGACCGGCGGCCGGAACGTCCGGGTACGGGTGCTCGGACGGCACGCACCGGGCTCCCTGCTCGGACACGACTGGCTGGACTGCGAGATCACCGTCACCGCCGACTCGGTGCGCGGGCAGTTCGTCACGCTGGTGACCGACCGCCATCTCACCCAGTGGGAAACGGCTTTGGAGCGGCTCGGGCGCGGCGCCGCGGTCCGCTGGCTGGACGAGGAGCACGGCCCGGAACTGCGGATCGAGCCCGCGCGGCCGGGCGGGCTCTGGGTGACCGTCTCGGACGCGGAGGAATCGGGCGTCACGCTCCGGGTCGTCCTCTCCCCCGCTCCGGACTGGCTGGACGAGCAGCGCGCGCTGCTCAAGCTCGTCCGGGAAGCCTATCCGGTCGAGGTGGTCGAGCTCGCCCCGGGCCTCCATGCCTGGCGCGGAACCCCGGCGGAGGAGAGCTGATCATCCGTCATCCCCGAGTCCGCACAGGACGTCCCAGCCGGCCGAGCGAACGGTCGGGCACGGTGAGGAGGAAGAGCAGGGCCGCGCCGCCGAGCATGAACAGCGCGAGGCGGTGCAGCCCGCCCGTGGTGGCACCGTGCGGGAAGAAGGCGGCGTTCGCGGCCGAGGCCGCCATCGCGCCGAGGTACATGAAGGTGCGCAGCAGCCCGGCCGCCGAGGCGATGGCGGCCGGGTCCGCCTGGTGGTAGAGGGCGGTCTGGGTGCCGAGCCCGATCAGCCCCTGCGAGACGCCCGCCAGCACACCGACCGCGAGTCTGGACTGTCCAGTCTGGACTGAAGGATTTCCCGGGAACGGCGGGCCGGATAATGACGGCATGATCGACAATCAGCTCCGCGTCGTCCTCGCCGAGGATTCGGTGATCCTCCGGGACGGCATGGTCGAACTCCTCACCGCCCGTGGGTGCGCGGTGGTCGCCACCGCCGGTACGGCGCCCGAGCTGGTGGCCGCCGTCACCGAGCACCGGCCCGACGTGGCCGTGGTGGACATCCGGATGCCGCCCACCCACACCGACGAGGGCATCCGGGCCGCGGTGGAGATCCGGGCCGCCCTGCCCGAGGTCGGCATCCTGGTCTTCTCCCAGCACGTCGAGACCGTCTGGGCGGCCCGGCTGCTGGCGGCCGGCGCAGCGGGCATCGGGTACCTGCTCAAGGAGCGGGTGGCCCGGACCTCCGAGTTCGTGGACGCCCTGCACCGGGTCGCCGCGGGCGGCACGGCCCTCGACCCGGAGATCGTCAACGGCCTGATGCACGGCGGGCGGCGCAGCCGGGTGGACGCGCTCACCCCGCGCGAGCGGGAGGTGCTGGAGCTGATGGCGCAGGGGCACTCCAACCGCTCGATCGCCACGCTGCTGACGGTCTCGGAGCGGGCGGTGGAGAAGCACGTGGCCGCCGTGTTCGGCAAGTTCGACCTGCCCGCGACCGACGCCGACAACCGGCGGGTCAAGGCCGTGCTCGCCTACCTCGCGGAGAGCGGCGCCTCCTGAGTCGACGGACCCGGAACGACGACGCCCCGAGACCTGCAGCCCCGAGACCGGCGGCCCCGGAGGGCAATGGCCCCGAAGGCAATGCCCGTGCCCCCGTCAGAGCCGGCCGGGCAGCTCGGCACCGACCACCGTCGGCCCACCGGGCGGGCTGTCCACCCGCAGCGTCCCGTCCACCGCCGCGAGCCGCTCGGCCAGGCCGGCCAGGCCGGTGCCCGCGCCGATCGCGGCGCCGCCGCGCCCGTCGTCGCGGACGGTCAGCCGGACCCTCCCGTCGGCCGCGGTCACGGTCAGCTCCGCCGACCGCGCGTCGCTGTGCTTGGCCACGTTGGTCAACAGCTCGGCCGCGCAGAAGTAGACGGCCCGCTCGATCACCTCCTCCGGACGCTCCCGCAGGTCCAGCCGGACGTCGACCGGCACCGGAGAGGTGGCGGTCAGCCCCGGTAGGGCCTGGGCCAACCCGCCGTCCAGTGCCACCGGGTGGATGCCCCGGGTCAGCCGGCGCAGGCCGGCGATGGTGTCGTCGGTCTGCGCACGGGCCCGGTCGACCAGGGTGCGCAGCCGCCCGAGGTCGGGCCCGCCCGAACCGGCCGGTCCGCCCGTGGAGGAAACACCCCCGGTGGGAACACCCCCGGCCGGTCCGCCCCCCGAGGGAACGCCCTCCGCCAGGACGTCGTCGGCGAGTGACAGGGTGATGGCGAGCGCGACCAGCTGCGCCTGGGTGCCGTCGTGCAGGTCGCGTTCCAGGCGCCGCAGCCGGTCGGTGTTCTCGGCCAGCAGGGTGGCCCGGGCGTTCTCCAGCTGACGCACCCGCTGCTGCGAGCGCACCGGCCCGAGCAGGGCGCGGGCGAGCGTGCGGTCCGCTTCCCCGAGGGAGCGCACCGCGGCGGGGACGACGGCCAGCACCGCGAGGCCGATCGGGACCGCTCCCAGGTCCAGCAGGCCGATCGACCGCGGGCCCGGCTCCATCATCCGCACCCAGAGCGGGAAGCCCACCAGCCAGACGCTGCCGAGCGGCAGCACGAACACGGCGAGGAACCCGAGCACGCCCAGCGGCAGCCGCAGCAGGAGGTAGAGCAGCGTTCGCCAGGCCACCGGGTCGGTCAGCATCGCCCGGCCCCGGGCGAACACCCCGGACGGGCGCGGCAACGGCGGCGGCGCGGGCACCTCCTCCCGGAGCAGCCGCCCGACCAGCCACCGGTGCAGCCCGCCGAGCCGCCTCGCCCCGAGCAGCGCGGCAGCCACGAACGGCAGGCCCAGCACGGTGAGCGAAAGCAGCGCCCCGGCGTAGAGGACCGCGACGGCGTACACCCCGCCGAGCACCCCGAGCGGCAACCCGAGCACCGCGAAGGCCAGTTCGCCGCCGCTCACCGACCGGTACCGCCGCCGCTCAGCCACCGTCCACCTCACCGTCCACCCTCCGACCGGCCTCCAGCATCCACCAGGTATCCGGAGCCACCGCACCCACCTGCCCCTCCGTCCGGGCGGCCCGCGGACCACCACGTCCCGGCGGCCCGCCCACCGTCGACGCCCGCCTCGGCCTCCCTCGTCTCACCGCCGTTCCCCGCCCGTCGACGCCACCGCCGAGCCGCCGACCGCCCACAGCCCCGTGCCCACGATCCCCGGTACCGTGAGCACCGCCGCGCCCAGCACCACCCGGGCGCAGGCCGCGCCCGGCACCACCGGGACCACCGAGCCCGTCACCGCCAGGCTGAACGCCCCCGAGGCCGCGGCCGCCACCGCCGCACCGAGCAGCACCCCGATCGCCGTGGTCAGGACCGCCTCCACGGAGAGCATCCGCAACAGCTGGCGCCGCGTCGCCCCGACCAGGCGCAGCAGCGCGAACTCCCGGCGCCGCTCGGCGGTCAGCGCCACCAGGGTGTTGACCGTGGAGACCGCCGCGAAGCAGACCAGCAGTCCGAGCTCCATCTCGCGCAGCCAGATGTCGCTCTCCTTGGTGACGCTGGTCGCGGCTCCCGTCGCCCGGGCCACGTGCTCCGCGGTGCTGGTCAGGGTCAGCATGGTGCCACAGAGCCCGACCAGCAGCGCGACCGGCACCACGGCCGAGGAGAGCCGGGCCGCGTAGCCGCGGAGGTTGGCGTCCGCCAGCCAGCCGGCCCTGGGCACGAGCGCCCGCGCCGGGGCGCCGAGCACGGCCGCCAGGCCCCTCGCCGCCACCGGCCCCAGCAGTCCGACCGCGATCAGCAGCACCAGCGAGCCGAGCAGCGCGGCCTGCCCCGCCTTGTCCAGCTCTCCGGCCGGCCGGCTCGCGGCCAGTCGCAGCAGCAACCCGCCGCCGGCGAGCACCGCCACCCCGGCGAGCACCCGCAGCGCGCCCGTCCGCCGCGGCCCGCCCGCGCCCTCGGTCAGCGCGACGGCCGGGGCGGGCCGGGTGATCCGGCGGGCCGCGACCGCGGTGGCCGCCAGGCCGACCAGCAGGGCCACCCCGAGCCCGACCAGCGCCGGCACCGGCGCCCCGGGTACGCGGAGCCCGGGTGCCGCCATGCCGCGCCGCTGGAGCGCGGCGAGGAAGACCCGGGCCGCGAGGAAGCCCGCCAGGCCGCCCGGCACGGCCACCAGCAGGGCCGTCGCCACCACCTGCGCGCGCACCACCCGGCGGGCCTGACGGGGCGTAGCCGCGACGGTGCGCAGCAGCGCCAGCTCCCGGTGCTGCTGGCGCAGCGTGAAGCCGAGCGCGTTGACCACGACGAACAGCGCGACCAGGACGGCGATCTCGCCGAACGCGCCGGCGATCAGCACCAGGCCCGGCCCGGACACCGTCGTCCGCGACACCGCGGCCGGTGCCGTGACCTGCGCGGCGACCAGCGACCCGAACAGCGTCACCGCCGCCACCGCCAGGAACAGCGCCGTTCCCAGCCCGGCGAAGGAGGCCGGGCGGCGGCGGATCTGCCCCGCCGAGAGGCTCAGCACGGGACTGCTCACGGCACTCACCCGCCCAACCGGCTCAGCCGCTCGCCGACCTGCGCGGCCGTCGGCCTGATCAGCTCGTCCACCAGCAGGCCGTCGGCGAGCAGCAGCACCCGGTCCGCGTACCCGGCGGCGACCGGGTCGTGGGTGACCATCACACAGGTCTGTCCGTCGACGTCGACGCCCGCGCGCAGCAGGCCGAGGACCTCCAGCCCGGTGGCACGGTCCAGTGCGCCGGTCGGCTCGTCGGCGAACAGCACCTCCGGCCGGGAGACCAGGGCCCGGGCTATCGCCACCCGCTGCTGCTGACCGCCCGACAGCTGCCCGGGCCGGTGCCGCTCGCGCCCGGCCAGCCCGACCCGGGCCAGCGCCTCCCGCACCCCGCCCCGCTCCGGCGGCCGCCCGGCCAGCCGCCCTGGCAGCTCGACGTTCTGCGCGACCGTCATCGCGGGCATCAGGTTGAAGGCCTGGAACACGAACCCCACCCGGGTGCGGCGCAGCTCCGCGAGCCGCCGTTCGGGCAGCCCGGACACCTCGGTGTCGCCCCACCGCACGGTGCCCCTGGTCGGGCGGTCCATCCCGGCCAGGCAGTGCAGCAGGGTGGTCTTGCCGGATCCCGACGGCCCCATCACCGCCGTGAACGTCCCCGGCGCGAAGCCCACCGACACCCCGCGCAGCGCCCGCACGGCCGCCGCGCCGCGCCCGTACTCCCGGTGCAGTCCGACCGCGCTCAGGGCCGCGCCCGTCATCCCGTCGTTCGCCGCCGTGGTGGCGGCTGTCGTCATCCCGTTCATGCCCTCCATCGTGGGCGTCCGGGGCCGGGAGATCGATTGTGCTGGCACCCGAATCCGGGGTTCGGAAAACCGAACCCCGCAGGTGGTGCTACGCCCCCTCGGGCCTCTTCCGCCCGTCCCCACCCCGCCTCCCGTCGAATCCGCCCGACGGGGAATCATGATCCGGTGACCATCGACCTGCTGCCCGGCCGCGGCCTCCGGCTGCCCGCCCCGGGCCGCGAGCCGCACCGAAAGGAGCCGTTCTCCTCAGGCCCCCTCCCCCGCTCCGCCCCCGCAGAGCACGACGCACCGACCAAGCACTGCGCACCGACCGAGCACAACGCACCGACCAAGCACTGCGCACCGACCGAACACGACGCACCCACCGAGGCCGCCGCATGATCCCCCTCCCGACCGGCACCGCCACCGGTCCGCACGACGCCGCCTACCTGCCCCGCCGCCGGCTGTCCCCGCGCCCGGCCGAGCGAGCGATCACCGCACCGGTCCCCAAGCTCGGCGGCGAGCCGTGCTGGCTGGCCGAGCCCACCTGGCCGCTCGCCCCGACCACCGGCGAACCGCTGGTGTTCATCGGGCAGTTCCCCGTCCCTGGCGAGCCCGGCCGGCTGGCTTACCTCTTCCTGGAGGAGGAGGGCGAGATCATGGGCGGCCTCGACCCGGAGCGGGGCGACGGCCTGCTGCTCGTCCAGCCGGGCGGGCGCATCCCGCCGTTCGCCGTGATCGGCCCGCCCGGTACCCGGGGCCGTACGCTCTGGCGCTGCGAAGCCGACGGCGAGCGGACGCCGGTCGAGTACCACCTGGACGTGGTGCCGCTGTCGGACGACGTCGACCGGGCGATGGACCAGCGGGCCGCCTTCCAGCGGCACCTGCGCGACGAAGGCCCCGAGGTGCCCTTCCCGGACGGCGACCACGTGTACGACCATCTCGGCGGAGACCCGTCCTACGCGAACGGCCGGGCCCGGGTCCCGGCGCCCTGGCAGTACCTCTTCGCCCTCGCGGACGCCCCGGACGAGGGCGATCCGTACTTCCTCAACTTCGGTTACGGCAACGGCTTCGGCTTCCTCAGCCCGGACGGCCTGGAGGGTCGGTTCTTCTGGGAGGGGTCGTAGCCGGGCCCGCCCCTCCGCCTCCCCCTCCCTCCCTCACCCACCCACCCCCACCCACGGGAGTCACCATGACCACCACCCCTCTGACCGTCGCCGTCCTCGGGCCGGGCGGCGTCGGCGGACTGATCGGCGGGCTGCTCGCCCGCGACGGCCACCGGGTCGTCTGCCTGGCCGGCGAGGAGACCGCGGCCGCCGTCCGGCGGGACGGACTGCACGTCCGCAGCGGCCGGTTCGGCGAGTTCACCGCCCGGGTCGAGGCCGCGACCGAGCTGCGCGAGCCGGTCGACGCGGCCTTCGTGACGGTCAAGGAGACGGCGCTGGCCGCCGCCCTCGACCGGATGCCCCCGGAGGTGCTCGGCACCGGGATCGTGGTGCCGCTGCTGAACGGCCTGGACCACATGGCGCTGCTGCGCGAACGCTACCCGGCCGGGCACGTGGTGGCCGGCACGATCCGGGTCGAGGCCACCCGGACGGCGCCCGGGAGGATCGAGCACACCAGTCCGTTCGCCGCCGTCGAGCTCGGCCCGACCGCCGAACCGGCCTCCCCCGTGGCCGGGTTCGCCGAACGGCTGCGCCACACCGGGCTGGACGTGACGCTGCGCGAGGACGAGACGGCGATGCTGTGGGGCAAGCTCTCCTTCCTCGCTCCGTTCGCCCTGCTCACCACCCGCCACGCGAGCGGGATCGGCGCCGTGCGCACCGAGCACCGGGCCGAACTCCTCGCGGTGCTGGACGAGATCACCGCCGTCACCCGGGCGGTCGGCGCGCCGGCGGACGCGCAGGCGCTGCTCGCCTCCTTCGACCGCCTCCCCGCGGCGATGAAGTCCTCGATGCAGCGCGACGTGGAGGCCGGCCGGGCGACCGAGCTGGACGCCATCGGCGGCGCCGTGCTGCGGGCGGCCGACGCCCACGCCGTGGCCGCCCCGACCATCGCCCGCCTGGTGCGCGAGCTGTCCGGGTCCGCCAACCGGTAGGGACGGGAGAGGTGTTCACCCCACGCACGGCGCCCGTGGGGTGAACGCCACGCCCACACCTCTTCCCTCACATGACTGAACCTCACCTTCCGTGACGGGCAAAGACTTTCCCAACGGTTCACCCGGTCTTCCGGAACCTCCGCACGGCGGAACGGCGTTGATACGGCGGGAGGGATAGAGACATGACAAGGAAGCCGTACCGATTGGCCGCCACCACGCTCGCGCTGCTCCTCGCGGCCCCACTGTTCACCGCGTGCGACGCCGACAAGGCCCTGGACTGCGGAAAGCGGGCGATCAGCCTCACCGGCGACGTCCAGGACCTCGCCGATTCGGCGATCAACGTGGGGCAGATCACCGACGAGAACCGCCGCAACCACACCGTCGAGGCCTTGCGGAAGGTCGCCGACGACGCCAAGAAGATCCGCCAGGACGGCGGGGACAAGATCGACCCCGCGGCCGACCGGCTGGCCAAGGCCGTCAACGACGCGATCGACCGGGTCTCCAAGGGCAAACAGCCCGACTTCAAGCCGATCACCGACGCCGCCGGCGACATCGGGAAGGCCTGCGCCGACTCCTGACACGCCGGCGCGCTTCCCGGTTCCCGCACCGCCCGCACGCCCGCCGCCCGCTCCACCGGCTCCCGGCCCGGCACACAGCCCGGCCGGGAGCGCGATGGGCTGGCAGGCCGTCACGGACCCTGCCGCATCGTTCACGAGCGCCGGCCACCCGCGCCGCTGCCACGGCATGCGCAGGGCTCACCCGTTGACGGGACAGGGCGGCCAGGACCGCCCTGCACCCGCTCCCACCCCGGCCCGCCCTACCGCGTCCTCGACCTGCGGCAGGCCGCCCGCCGCGACCCCGGCCGCGCCGACCGACGCCCCGGCGCCGGAGCACATCCGCTCGGCGCTACCCATCCGGGGCACCCCCGGCCGGCCCGACCACGCCCCCCTGACCACCGGACAGCCCCCCTGAACACCCTCGCGTCGGCGTGTCGTCCGGCAAATGTGCCAGTGGCACAGGTCTGCCGAACGGGCCACTCGCAGGAGGCCCGCAGAATCAACAGAACACCTTCAAATCAAGAGAGTTGACGCTCAGTCAGTTGTCATGTGGAGTGAACATGACGCTCTGGCCGGCGTCGGCGCCCCGAGGGATGGGGCCGGTCGGCCGTGGCTGCCATCGGCGCAAAGGGGGAGCATCCTGATGGCATACGCGAAGGGTTATGACGTCTCCGACTTCCAGTCGGGCATCCCGGGGGACGCGGAATTCGTCTTCATCAAGGCCACCGAAGGCGGCCACACCGGCCAGTCGGGGTACACCGACAAGCTCGCGGACGCCCGGGGGCGCGGGCTGGTGGTCGGGCACTACCACTTCCTGCACGCGGAGAACCCGGTCGACGGTGAAGTGGAGCACTTCTGCCGGGTCGTGGGGCAAGTGCCCGCGGGCGAGCTGCTGGTGCTGGACTTCGAGCCGTACGGCCAGTCGGTCAGCGACGGCGACGCGACCGAGGCGAAGAACCGGTGGCTGGCGGCGGTCAAGCAGCGCTACCCGGACCGCCTGGTCGGGCTCTACACCAACCGGGACTACTGGTTCCGGACGGACGACAATGCCGGTGACTTCCTGTGGATAGCGGACTACGTGCCCGCGGGTTCGCCGCGGATCCAGGCGTCCTGGCGCTTCCACCAGTACAGCGACGACCCGCTCGACGCGGACGTGTTCAACGGCTCGCTGGACGAGTTGCGGGCGTGGGCCGGCGCCGACCGGACCCCGGCCCCCGAACCTCCCGCGCCGACCCCGACCCCGGGGCCGCAGCCGCCCGACTGGCCGGGGCTCCAGCTGGTGCCCCGGGACCAGTGGGGCGCGCAGCCCTGGCGCGAGCCCAACGGTTCGATCCCGTACGCCGGTCCGCGCGCCGGAGTGAAGGTGCACTATCTCGGCACGGCGTACACCTTCGACAGCCACGACACCTGCCCGGCCTACGTACGGCGCCTCCAGGCCTCGCACATGGACGACGACGGCTGGTCGGACATCGGCTACAGCTTCGTGGTCTGCGAGCACGGCCACGTGTTCGAGGGCCGCGGGCTGAACCGGCGCAACAGCGCCAACGGCGACGTCCCGCTCAACGAGGCGCACTACGCGGTGTGCGGGCTGGTCGGCGCCTCCGGTTCGACCGTGCCCACCCCGGACCAGCTCAACGGGCTGCGGGACGCGATCGAGTACTGCGAGCAGCAGGGCCCGGCGGGCCCGGAGATCAAGGGGCACCAGGACGGCTACTCGACCGACTGCCCCGGCCCGGCGCTTTACGCCTGGGTGACGTCGGGTGCGCCGCGCCCCTCCGGCACGGTGGTCACCCCGCCCCAACAGCCCGCGCCCCAGCCGGACCCGACCCCGGCCCGGTACCGGAACAGCGTCGGCGGCCTGCCGTACGGCTACGGCGCGCACGGTCCGCAGGTCACCCTCGTCGGCGAGGCGCTGGTGGCGGCGAACTTCGGCTCGCACTACAACCAGGGCCCCGGCCCGGACTGGACCGACGCCGACACCCTCAACTACGCCGACTTCCAGCGCAGTCTGGGCTACTCCGGCGGGGACGCGGACGGCGTGCCCGGCGAGGCCTCGCTGCGCCGGCTGCTCGGCGGGGCCGTCCCGCTCGCCGAGGTGTCGAAGTCGAGGGTGGTCGCGGCGGCCCGCCAGGACCCGGACGCGACCCAGGGCGCCACCACGTACCCGGACGACGTGTACACGGTGGAGCGGGCGCTCGTCGCCGAGGGGCTGCTCGACCGGCAGTGGGCCGACGGCTCGTTCGGCACGAAGACCGTCGACGCCTACGCCGAGTTGCAGCGCCGGTACGGGTACGGCGGGCAGCAGGCGGACGGCATACCCGGCATCAACTCGCTGACCCGGCTCGGCCAGGCGTACGGCTTCACCGTCGTCGGCTGACACCGGCCGAGGAGGACAGATGTACCAACTCGCCCTGTCCCTGTGGCGCACGTGCGTGCCCTACATCGTCGCGTTCCTCGTGGTGCAGGCCGCGCGGCTCGGCATCCACCTGGACAACGCCTCCGTCACCTCCGCCCTGGTCACCGGCTTCGGTACGGTCTACTACGCCGCGTTCCGGTTCCTGGAGCACCGGTTCGGCGCGAGCTGGGGCTGGTTCCTGGGGGCCGCCCGGCCGCCGTCCTACCAGCCGCCGGTCCCCGCGCCCGCGCCCGCACCCGCGCCCGCACCCGCCGCACCCGCACCCGCCGCACCTGCGCCTGCGCCGTCCGCACCCACGCCCGCACCGGCGCCGGAGCCCGCGCCCGCGCCCACGCCCGCACCCACGCCCACGCCCGCGCCCGCAGCGACGCCCACGCCCACGCCCACGCCCGCAGCGACGCCGCCGGACCCCACGCCGGCCCGACCCGACTACCGGAACCTGCCCGAAGGCGGCTGACGGGCACCCGCACAAGGGTTGCGGACCACCATATTCCGCAACCCCGAAATCAGGCCCAGTAATACAATTAGCCTTTTACGTTCAGGCCTTGACGAATTGTCACCTGAATCTGAGACTGAGCCTGCCACCAATGCATCCGGATCCCATTCAACGGCCTCTTGATGCACGAAGTGAACGGAGGGGGAATTGCCGACGACACCGACCTACCCGGGCGTCTACATCGAAGAGCTTCCCAGCGGCGTCCGTACCATCACCGCGGTGAGCACCTCGGTGACCGCCTTCGTCGGGGCCACCCGGCGCGGCCCGCTCGACCAGCCGGTCACCATCACCAGCTTCGCGGACTTCGAACGCCGTTTCGGCGGACTCGCGGATCAGAGCCCGGTCAGCTACGCCGTCCAGCAGTTCTTCCTCAACGGGGGCTCGGTCGGGGTCGTGGTCCGGGTCGCGGCGGCCGGCACCGGCGCCGCCGCGGGCGTCACGCTCAACTCGACGCAGTCCTCCACCGCCACCCCGGCCCTGGAGGTCACGGCCGTCGAGCCGGGACTCTGGGGCGGGGGGCTGCGGGTCGCCGTGGACTACCGGACTCCGACCCCGGCCGAGACCTTCAACCTCCAGGTCTTCGACACCTCCGGCGCCGTGCGGGAGTCCTTCGCGGACCTGTCGGTCCGGGCCGCCAGCCCCCGGTTCGCCGAGACGGTGGTGAACAGCGGCTCGGGCGTCGTCCGGGTCAAGGTGCTCGCGGAGAGCCGGCCGGACCCGGTGGGCACCGTCTCCAAGCCCTTCGCGGCCACGCTGCCGGACCTCACCCACGAGATCCAGGTGAAGATCGCCGACGTCTCGCGGACCGTCAAGATCTACGACCCGGCCGCGGACGGCACCGCGCCGACCACCGTCCCCGAACTCGCCCTGCTGCTGGAGCGCAAGCTGCGGGCCCTGCCCGACTCCCCGGGCAAGCGGGCCTTCGCGGGCACCCGGGTGAGCGTGTTCGGGCGGCAGCTCCAGGTCGTCGCCGGCTCCACCGACCCGGCCGACGTGGTGCGCTTCCTCGGTGAGGCCGCCAACAACCTCGGACTGGAGGGCTCGGTCAACCCGCCGGTCCTCGCCCTCGCCGGCGGCCAGGACGGCGCAGCCCCCGGCATGACCGACCTGATCGGCAGCGAGGCCGGCAAGACCGGCATCCAGGCCCTGCGCGACGTGCCGGACGTCAACCTGCTGGTGCTGCCGGAACTGGCCGGCTACGCCAGCGTGGACGACGCCGTCACGGTCGTCTCGGCCGCCCAGGCACTCTGCGTGGAGCAGCGGATGTTCCTGATCGTCGACTCGCCGCAGGCGTGGACGACACTGGACGCCGCCCGGGCGGGCCTGTCCGCCTTCGACTCGGTCCGCAGCGACCACGCCGCGCTGTACTTCCCGCACCTGGAGCTGGTCGACCCGCTCACCGGCCGGCTGCGCAGCTTCCCGCCGTCGGGCACCATCGCCGGCGTGATGGCGCGCACCGACGGCCAGCGGGGCGTGTGGAAGGCACCCGCGGGCACCGAGGCCGGACTGCCCGGGGTGCGCGCGTTGACCGTCCCGCTGACGGACCGGGAGAACGGCCTGCTGAACCCGCTCGCGGTGAACTGCCTTCGGACGTTCCCGGTGGTGGGCCCGGTGGCCTGGGGCGCGCGGACCATGGCGGGCGCCGACGCGCTCAGCTCGCAGTGGAAGTACGTCCCGGTGCGGCGCCTGGCGCTGATGCTGGAGGAGAGCCTCTACCGCGGCACCAAATGGGTCGTGTTCGAGCCCAACGACGAGCGGCTGTGGGCGCAGATCCGGCTGAACGTGGGCGGGTTCCTGCACTCGCTGTTCCAGCAGGGCGCGTTCCAGGGCACGTCGGCGCGCTCGGCCTATTTCGTCAAGTGCGACAAGGACACCACCACGCAGGACGACATCAATCGCGGTGTGGTGAACGTCGTGGTCGGATTCGCGCCACTCAAGCCCGCGGAATTCGTGATCGTCAAGATCGAGCAGCTCGCCGGACAGTTCGAGGTTTAGGATCTCCATGGTCGAGTTCACCGTCAATCCGCACCGGTTCGATCCGTACAAGAATTTCAAGTTCCTGGTCGTCTGGGACGGTCGGGTCGTCGCCGGAATCAGCAAGATCAGCCCGCTCAAGCGCACCACCGAGGTGGTGAAGCACCGCAGCGGGGGCGATCCGAGCGCGCCGCGCAAGTCGCCGGGGCGCACCGACTTCGAGGCGGTCACCCTGGAACGCGGGGTCACTCACGACCCGGAGTTCGACCGCTGGGCCAACAAGGTCTGGATGGTCGGCGCGGGCCGCGGGGCGGAGGTCTCGTTGCGGGACTTCCGCAAGGACCTGGTGATCCAGGTGCTCAACGAGGCCGGTCAGGTGGCGGTCGCCCACAAGCTGTACCGCGCCTGGCCGAGTGAGTACCAGGTGCTCGGCGAACTGGACGCCAACGCCAACGCGGTGGCGATCCAGAGCCTCAAGCTGGAAGTGGAGGGCTGGGAGCGGGACGAGGAGACGCCCGAACCGGAAGAGCCCTCGTTCCAGCAGCCGGCCTGAGCGGCCGACCGATGGAACTCGCCGGCGAGGCCGCCCTGTTGGCCGCCTGGGAGACCGGGCTGGCGGCCGGCCGCACCGGGCGGGCCCTGCTGCTGCACGCCGTCGCCCGTCCGGGCGCCGGGACGGAGGAGCTGCTGGCCGTTCCGCTCGGCCATCGGGACGCCGAACTGTACGGCCTGCGCGCCGAGTTGTTCGGCGAACGGCTCAATGTGCGGGTCAGCTGCCCGAGTTGCGCGGAGGAGATGGAGTTCGCCTTCGACTCCGGGGAGGTGGCCGGTGCCGCGCGGCCGGCGGACGGCCCGCTGCGGGTGGAGCTGGACGGCTGGCAGGTCGGCTTCCGGCTGCCCACCCCCGGCGATCTGGCCGCCGCCGAACAGGCCCCCGCGGACCGGGCCAGGGCCGTGGTGCTGGAGCGGTGCGTGCTGATCGCCGAGCACGGCGGGGAGCCGGTCGCCGCCCGGCAGCTCCCCGAACCGGTCCAGCGGCGCATGGCCGAGGCCGCCGCCGCAGCCGACCCCTGCGCCGACGTCCGGCTGCACCTCGGCTGCCCCGAGTGCGGCGAGCAGGCCCTCGCCGAGCTGGACATCGCCTCCTACCTCTGGGAGGAGCTGGACGACTGGGCCCGGGCGACCCTGCTCCATGTCCACCTCCTGGCCACCGCCTACGGCTGGAGCGAGGCGGAGATCCTGGCGCTCAGCCCACTGCGGCGCCGCTACTACCTGGAGCTGTGTGCAGATGCCTGACCACTTCGACCGCCTGGTGGCGAAGGGCGGCCCGGGCAGGGACCGGAGCGGGGTACGGGTGCGCCCGCGCCTGCCGGGGCCGTTCGAACGGCTCGACGCGCTCGCTCCGGCGCCGCCAGTCGTGGACGAGGAGTCGTTCGGGCCGGGCCGCTCGGGCGGACGACCCGTTCCCGTGCCACTCCCCCGGCCACCGGCGGCACCGCCCGCGGCGCCGGTCGAAAGAGCGCTGCGGGCGGTGGTCGGTGAGGACAGGCCGGCTGTCGCACCCGTCCTTCCGCTGCCGCGCACCCCGCTGCTGATCGCGCCGCCGGTCACCCCCGCTGCCGCACCGGCCGTCGAGCCGGCGGTGCGGAGGGAGGCCGGCCGCCCGGCAGCCGTACCGACGCCCGTCACCGCACGGCACCTGGCGGCCGCCCCCGAGCCGCCGACCGCGGCACCGCCCGTACCGGCCCGGCCGGCCGCCGCACCGGCGTCCGTACGGCGGGCCGCCGGGGCAGCTGCTCCGGGCCAGGCGCACGGGACCGGGGCCCGGCGCCGGCAGCGGCCGGTCGAGCGGGTGGTACGGGTCCGGATCGGGCGGGTCGAGGTCAAGGCCGCCCGGAGCACCCCGGCCGGACCGCCCAAGCCGGCGGCCGCCCGCCCGGGCCCGGCCCTCGACCTGGACAAGTACCTCGACCGGGGGACCTCATGAGCGGGCGGGTGCGGCACATGACCGAGGGGACGAACCCGTGAGCAACCACCTCGCGATCGCCACCGTGAGCGAGGCGCTGCGGCTGCTCATCACCCGAGCGCTCTCGCCCGACATCCCGTTCGCGGTCGAGGTCGGCGCCCGCAAGCCGCCGACCGAGCCGCCCGCCGACCCGACCATCACCGTCTTCCTCTACCAGGTCACGGCCAACGCCTCGCTGCGCAACCGCGACGCGCCCACCCGCGCGACGGACGGCACGGTGCTGGCCCGGCCGGCCGCCGCCCTGGACCTGCACTACCTGATCAGCTGTTACGGCGAGGAGTCCCAGCTGGTCGGCCAGCGGCTGCTCGGCTGCGTGGTCCGGGCACTGACCGAACAGCCGCTGCTGTCCCGGCAGTTGATCGAGGAGGCAGCCGCCCAGCCGTACCTGCTGGGGACGGACCTGGCCGCCTCGCCGCAGCGGGTGCGCTTCACGCCCACGACGATGGACGTCGAGGAGCTGTCCAAGCTGTGGAGCACGCTGCTCCAGACGCCGTACGCGCTGTCCGTGACCTACCAGGCCGCCGCCGTCCTCGTGGAGGGCAGGGTCGATCCGGTGGCCGGCAAGCCGGTGCTGCGCCGTACCGTGCGGGCCGTGCCGTCCCGCGGGCCGGTCGTGGAGCGAGTGCTGTCCCGGCCCGCCGGGTCCCCCGGTGCTCCCGAGGAAGGGCCGGTGACCAAGGACCGGGAACTGGTGCTGGAGGGCACCGGCCTGCGCGCCGACCTGGTCGTGGCCCGGCTGGGCGAGCGGCGGGTGCCGGTCGACCCGGGCGGCGTCCGGGACGACCGGCTGGTGGTCGCCGTCCCGGAGGACCTGCCGCCCGGCGTGTACCAGGTGCAGGTACTGCACGGACTGGCCCTGGACGGCAGGCCCGCCGCCGACCACCTCGCGCTGGAGTCCAACGCGCAGACCTTCGCCCGGCAGCCGCGGATCGTCGGGCCGATCGGCACGGCGGACCGCGGCGACGGACCCTCCGGGGTCTCGGCCCGGCTGGACGTCCGGCTGGACCTGCCGCTCCGGGACGACCAGCAGGTCCTGCTGCTGCTGGACGAGTTGCACCCGCCCGCCGGGCGGCGCGGGGCGAGCCACCAGTTCCGCGCGCCCGCGCCGCCGCAACCGCGCACCGACCCGTACGAGGTCCGGGTGCCGGTCGTCGGCGTGCGCCCGACCGCGTACCTGGCCCGGGTCCAGGTGGACGGCGTGCCCAGCGAGTTGACGGTGTCGAGCGACGGATCGTTCAACGGTCCCGTCGTGGACCTGACGCACTGACCGCAGGACGGGGGACCCGGATGAGCACGAGTCGAAGGCAGGGCCGCGACGGCCCGGCGGACGAGCCGCACCGGCAGGCGCTGTCGGCCGCGGTCGCCGCCGTGCTCGACCGCGTCGACGCGCACGCGGCCGGCCGCGACGCGGGTGACCCCGCGTCGTCCGACAAGCCCACCGGCCGCCGGGGCGGACGGCGGCAGCCCACCACCGCCCTGGACGCGCTCAGCGCCTCCTTCGGGCTCACCCCGTTCGAGCGCGACGTCCTCGTGCTGGCCGCCGCTCCCGTGATCGACCCCACCGCCGCCGCCCGGTGCGCCGCGGCCGGCGGCGACCCCGGGCGCGCTCACCCGACCTTCTCGCTCGCCCTCGCCGCCCTGGGCCAGCCGCACTGGAGCGCCCTCACCCCGGTCGGCCCGCTGCGCCGCTTCCGGCTGGTCGAGCTGGACGACGAGACCGCGATCACCGCCTCCCGGCTGCGGATCGACGAGCGGGTGCTGCACTTCCTGGTCGGCGTGCCGTACCTGGATGTGCGGCTGCACGGCCTGCTCACCCGGGTCGGGCCGCCCGGCGAGCTGCCCGAGCCCCACGAGCGGTGCGCGGCCGAGCTGGCCCTGGGGTGGACCGCGGCCGGGCTGACCGGCCCGCCGCACACCGAACTGACCGGCGCCGACCGCCGTACCCGCTGGGAGATCGCGGCGGCGGCGGCCCACCGCGCCGGGCTCGGCCTCTACGCCGCGCACCGCGAGGACCTGCCCACCGAGCCCGCCGAGCGCGAGCAGCTCGCCCGGCTGTGGCAGCGGGAGGCGATCCTGCTCCCGGCCGCGCTGCTGGTGGAGGGCGGCGAGCCGGGCCGACAGCACCCGCGGTCCCCGAACGGCACGGAGGCCTTCCTCGCGAGCCTGGCGGTGCCGCTGGTCGTCTCCGGCGACGAACTCCCGGCGGAGGGGGCCTCGGACCGGGCCAGGCTGACCGTGCCCGCGCTCGGCCCCGAGGAGCAGCTGGCGATCTGGGCCGCGGAACTGGACGGTGCGCCGGGGGTCACCGAGGGCGAACTCCGCGCGCTGGCCGCGCAGTTCTCGCTGCCCGGCCATGTGATCCGCGCGGCCGCGGCGACGGCGCGGCGGGCGGCCGAGGACGGCCGGGACATCGGCCCGCTGGCCTGGCACGCCGGTCTGACGGAGGCCCGGATGTCCCTGGAGGAGCTGGGCCGGCGGATCGAGCCGCGGGCCGGCTGGGAGGACCTGGTGCTGGAGGAGCGCCAGCGCTCGATCCTGCGCGAGATCGTCGCCCACGTCCGCCGGCGCGGCACGGTCTACCAGGAGTGGGGCTTCGAGTCGGTGCTGCGCCGCGGCCTCGGCGTCACCGCGCTGTTCGCCGGCGGTTCGGGCACCGGGAAGACGCTGGCGGCCGAGGTCGTCGCCGGGCAGCTCGGCGTGGACCTGTTCGTCATCGACCTCTCGCAGGTCGTCAGCAAGTACATCGGCGAGACCGAGAAGAACCTCCGACGGGTCTTCGACGCGGCCGAACGCGGCGGCGCACTGCTGCTGTTCGACGAGGCCGACGCGCTGTTCGGCAAGCGCAGCGAGATCAAGGACAGCCACGACCGCTACGCCAACCTGGAGGTCAGCTACCTGCTGATGCGGATGGAGGCCTACCGGGGCCTGGCCGTGCTCACCACCAACATGAAGAAGGCGCTGGACCCGGCGTTCATGCGGCGGATCAGGTTCGTGGTCGACTTCCCGTTCCCCGGGGTGCCGGAGCGCGCCGAGATCTGGCGCCGGGTCATCCCCAGGGAGACCCCCAGCCAGGGCCTCGACCCGGAGCGGCTCGCCCAGCTCACCGTGGCCGGCGGCTCCATCCGCAACATCGCGCTGTCCGCCGCCTTCCTGGCCGCCGACGAGGACTGCCCGATGCAGATGCGGCACCTGCTGGCCGCCGCGCGCACCGAGTACCTGAAGCTGGAGCGCTCGCTGACGCCCTCGGAGGTCGGCGGATGGATCTGACCGAGGGGGCTGCGACGGGGAGGGACGGCGCCGGGCGGAACGGGGCCGAGCCCGGTGGCGCCGAACGGGCCGAGCCCGGGCACGGGGGCGCCGGGCGGATCGAGGTCGAGATCGGCGAGCTGGTACTCGACGGCTTCGCACACGTCGACCACGACCGGCTGACGGCGGCGTTCCGGAGCGAACTGACCCGCCTGGTCGAGGCGCGCGGCGTGCCGCTCGCGGTCGGCGGCGACCGGACGCTGGACCTGCTCTCCGGGCTGCCGCCGCTCCCGGCCGGCGCCTCACCGCAGCGGCTCGGCGAGGCGCTCGCCCGCGCCGTGCACACCGGGCTGTCCGGCGGTGGCCGGCCGCCGGGACGGGGGCGGACATGACTCGACCCGCCCTCGCGACCAAGGACTCCGCACCGGACACCGAGCGGGGCACGGCCCGGCGCAGGACCCGGGCGCCGAAGGCCCGTACGCCCGAGCCCAAGGAGATCGTCTCCGGCGCCGGCCAGCCGCTCGACCCGGGCGTGCGCCGGGAGCTGGAGGCGCGGCTCGGGCACGACCTCAGCCGGGTCCGGGTGCACACCGACCGGGACTCCGCCGCGCTGACCGAGCTGATCGGCGCGGACGCCGTCGCCGTCGGCCCGGACCTCTTCTTCGGCGAGGGCAAGTACCGGCCCGCCGCCGAGGACGGCCGGCGGCTGCTCACCCACGAGCTGCTGCACACCGTCCAGGTCCCGAACCCGCTCGGCGCGCTGCGGGCCGGCCGCGACCTGGGCGCGGTCAGCCTGCCGCAGGACGCGATCGAGCGGGAGGCGGAGCACGGCGCGCGCGACGACCGGCCGACGGCGGCGACGCCGGGTGCCACGCCGGGGTGGCTGCGCTACGCGACCGTCGACGCCGACCGGTTCCGCGCCGAGCGGCTCGACCCGGCCACCCTGGTCGACCGGCTGGCGGCCGGCATCCTGCGCTCACTGCGCGGCGACCCGACCGACTCCGCCGGCCGGGTCCGCTGGCAACTCGCGCGCTTCGCCCCCGAGTTGCAGGCCTCCGTGCTGGAGCGCCTGGAGATCCGGCTGCCCTCCTCGGACTACACCCGGGTGCTGGAGCTGGTCGAGGCCGCCGAGCACCGCCCGGCCGACCCGGACGGCGCGCAGACGCCCGAACCGGTCACCGATGCCGCCGACCGGACCACCGACGACCGCGAGCGGACCGACCGGAAGGACTGCGGCGAGCAGGACCGGCAGCGGCAACTCGACGAGGAGGCACGGCAGTCGGACGACCCGAAGGGGCGGCGCAGGCGCCGCAAGGGTCACGGTGACGCGGAACACCCGGAGGAGCGGGGCGAGCAGCAGGACGAACGGCAGGCACCACCCACGGAGGCCGAGGCCGCGCAGCCGCGGGCCGATCAGGCCCGGCCTCCTGGGCAGGCGCAGCCGTCGACCGTCGAGGCGGCCCCGGAGGCGGGCCCGGAGCAGTCGCCCGCGCCGGCCGAGGAGGCCGCCGCCCAGCCCGTGGCCGCCGTCGTACCGGGCCCTCCCGAAGCCGGGCAGCCGGACGCCGGGCAGCCGGACCCCGCCGTCCAGCCCTCGGCCGGCACGAAGCCGCAGGACCCCGCCGCCCGTCCGCTGCCGCAGCCCGCGCCGGTCAAGCCCGAGCGCCTGGACGCGGTCGCCCGGGCCGAGGACGGTCCGCCGGCTCGGCACGGGCTGCTGGCGGGAGACCACGAGAAGGCCGAAACCCCGGACGAGGAACGGCCGTTGGGCATGGAGCCCGACGCGGAGTCCGAGGTCCAGGACGGACCGGGCAAGGAGCAGGACCGGCAGCCGGTGTCAGCCGACGCCGGGCCGGAGATCTCGCCCGGGGACTTCCTACCCTCATCCGACCTCGACGTGTCGGCCGTCCCGACAGCCGATCGGATCAGCCTGTCACCGGACGGCACTCCGGCCGGGAACGCCGAGGCCCCGGAGTTCCCGGAACCGCCCGCGACCAAGGCCGACCAGGTGCAGGCCGAGCGGGACGGCCGGCCGGAGGAGGACGCGGAGCCTGCGGCGGCACCGCCGGAACAGGCGCAGCCCGGGGCGGCACCGCCGGCCGCCCCCGAACCGGCCCCCGCCCCCGAGGCCGAGGACCGCAGCGCCCGCGACCTCCAGCCGGAACAGCCGGTCGAGCAGGAGATCGGCCCCGAACCCACCGCGAACCCGGCCGCCCCGGCGCCGGCCGCCGCCGAGCCCGCCCCGGTGGAACCGCACCGGCCCGACACCCCCGCCGAGGAGGCGCGCGAGGCCGAACCGGCCCCCGAACCGGCCGGCTCGCCCGAGCCGGGCGGCGCGGAGCGCACGGCCGCGCCCACCACGGCAGGCCCGGTCGGCGGGGACGGCCCGGGCGGTGACGGCGCCGGTCCGGACACCGGCGGGCCCGAAGCGGCACCCGGCGCGGACTCCCCCGGGACCGCCGCCGAGACCGCCCCCGGTCCGGCGGCCGAGCAGGCCGACGCGCCCGCCGGACTCGCCGGCCGGCCCGCCCCGGACGCCTCCCTGGAGTCCGGCGGCGGCGCCTGCGCGGGCCCGCAGCAGCCCACCACCGAGGCGGAACCGGACGGTGCCGGAGCCGGTGGCTGCGCAGCGGGGGGCGGCGCAGCGGGCGCCCCGGGCCAGCAGGAGCAGAAGCCCGTCCCGCCCGACGTCTCCGGCCAGGACCCGCAGAGCGCGCTCGCCACCGCCGCGAGCCTGCCGCCCGATCGGATGGTCACCACCCTGGACGGCGTGGACGGTTCGGTGGACCGTACGGTCGGCGAGCAGCAGGCCCGGCTGCAGGCCGCCCCGCCGACCGTCCGGCGCCCGTCCGGAGCCCCGCAGACCCGGTCCGGCACGCCCGAGGCCGCGCCGCCCGCCGAGGCGGTGACGGAGCGGCTGGAGCGGGTCGGCCCGCCGGGCGCGGACGGCGAGCAGCAGCGGGCCGAGGAGAAGAAGGTCGAGGGCCGCAACCCCGGCGACCGGGTCGCCCCGCCGCACGTCGCCGACGACCCGGGCAACCAGGTCTCGCCGCAGGAGGTCCAACAGGCCCAGGTCGCGGTCGACGGTGTGCCCTCGTCCGACCCGGCGCTGAACACCACCGTCGGCCCGGCGCCCAAGGTCGAGCTGACCGGGGAGAGCGACCCGGCGCGCACCGACCGGCAGACCACGAAGCTCAAGGAGAGCTCGACCAGGATCCTCGGCGTCGGCCGGGAGGACGCCGCCAAGCCGATGGGCGAGGACCGGATCTACCCGGACGTGCCGAAGGAGACCCTCACCGCCTCCGTCCCCGGGGGCGGCCGCGGGCGCGGGGGCGCCGGTGCGCGCGGCGCGACCGACACCAAGCCGGGCATCGGCATCGTCACCCAGCAGGAACGCGGCCCGCAGATCCAGGCCGCGGTCGGCCAGGGGCAGGGTCGACTGGGCTCCGCCCAGGCCGAGCAGAAGCAGGGCGAGGCCGAGGCACGGCGGCAGAACCAGGCCGAGATCGACCAGGCGGTGGCCGACAACGCCGAGGCCCAGGCCGGCGAGCGGGGCGAGGCCGCGGAGAGGGTCCGGGCCGAGCGCGAGCAGTGGCGCACCGAGCAGGACCGGAAGGTCTCCACCGCGGACCAGGACTCCGCCGCGGAGCACCAGGACAAGACCGAACAGATCGGCAGGAAGCGCACCGAGGCCGACAAGGACGTCCAGGACCGTCAGCAGCAGGACAACCAGAAGATCCAGGACAAGCGGAAGGAGGCCGAGGAGAAGGCCCAGAAGGAGAAGGACCGCAAGAAGGAGGAGTCCGAGGGCTGGTGGGGCTGGGTCAAGTCCAAGGTCAAGGCGGCCTTCGACGCGCTGGTCGAGGCGGTCACCAAGGTCTTCGACTTCTTCCGCGGCCTGATCAACGACATCATCGACGGCTTCCGGAAGTTCGCGAACTGGGCGATCGACCAGGCGCGGAAGTTCGCCGTCGACCTGATCGACAAGCTCGCGGACGCGCTGATCAAGATCTGCGACGTGCTGCTGGCGGCCTTCCCCGAACTGCGGGACAGGTTCCGCAAGAAGATCGAGGAGTGGCGCGACAAGGCCGTCGCCAAGGTCAACGAGTGGGCGGACAGGCTCAAGAACGCCGTCAACAAGCTGCTCGACCTGCTGGCGGCCGGGCTGAACGCGCTGCTCAACGCGCTGGAGGCGGGACTCAAGGCCGCGATCGAGGCGGTCCGCAAGACCGTCATGGACGCCATCGACTTCGTGCAGAAGGCGATCGCGGTCTTCGGCGAGTTCGCGGTCCTGATCGGCGACATCGCCTCCGACCCGGGCGGCTGGCTGAAGAAGCTCGGCAGCGCCGCGATCGACGGCATCCAGCACTACCTGTGGGGTGCGATCAAGAGCGCGGTCAAGCAGTGGTTCAACGAGAAGGTCGAGTCGGTGGTCGGCCTGACCTCCACCATCGTCAACGTGCTGGTCAAGGGCTGCATCTCGATGGCCCAGATCGGGCGGATGGCCTGGCAGGCGATCGTCGCCTCGCTGCCCGGGATGATCGTCTCGATCGTGATCGAGAAGCTGGTGTCGCTGATCGTGCCGGCGGCGGGCGCGATCATGGCGATCATCCAGGGGCTGGTGGCGGCGTGGAACACCATCAGCAAGATCGTCGCCGCGATCGGGAAGTTCGTCACCTTCCTCAAGGCGGTCAAGTCCGGTTCGGCCGCCTGCCTGTTCGCCGACGCGGTCGCGGCGGGCGTGGTCGCGCTGCTGGACTTCATCTCCAACTTCCTGCTCAGCAAGCTCAAGGGAGCCGGCAAGGCGGTCGGGACCAAGCTCAAGGGGATCGCGCAGAAGATCCTCAAGGGCCTGGCGAGGGCCGGCCGTGGCGCCCGCAAGGCAGCCGGCCGGGCCGTCAACAAGGCCCGGGCGAGCCTGCGCCGGGCCACCGGGTCCCTGCGCAAGCGGCCCTCCCCCGGCCGCACCCGCCCCGCGCGAACGGGCCCCGCCCGGCAGACCGTCCGCCACGCGGATCGCCACCCGTCGACCACCTCCGGACGCCCCCGCCGCGAGGTCACCCGCCCGAAGCCCGCCTCCCGCCGCCACCCCGTCTCCCCCGTCGGCCGCGCCCTCAACGCCTCCCGCCAGACCGTCAAGGCCGCCCTCAACCGGGTGCGGACGGCCGCCCGCACCCTCGGCCGCAAGCTCCTCAACAGCAAGTTGGGCCGCGCCCTCACCAACGGCGCGCACAGGCTCCGCGACGCCTACCGCAAGCAGCGCGACCGCCTGCGTGCCTGGCACCGGAAGCGCCAGCAGCAACGCGCCCAGCGCCGCGCCCACGAGAACTCGCCGGAGGCGAAGCAGAACCGCCTCGACCTGATCGCCGCCCGCATCCGGCCACGGATCCAGCGCCTGCTCCACCGAGGCGTCCGGGGCCCGGTGCTGCGGGCGCTGCTCGCCGCGATGCGCATGTGGTACCGGCTGTCGAGCCTGGGCATCGAGGGCGACAGGAACTTCGCCGTCACGGCCACCCTCAATCCGCAGGTGAAGCTCACCGACGCGCTCACCCTGGACGAACGGGACCTGCTGGCGATGCTCGACGAGCTGTCCGCCGAGATCCTGAACCACTCCCGGACCGTCAGCGGTGCGAATCGGATACACCGGAAGGACGACGATTCGGCGGCGGACCAACGGCGGTTCGGAGTCCCCCAGGGAGTCGGCTTCGCCTCGATGGCCCGGTTCATGAACCATCAGGGCCCGAGCATGGCGGGCTTCGAGTACACGAACGAGAGCGCACACGACGTGTTCGAGTTCGAGGACGGGCCCGACCGGACCCCGGCCGCCGTCACGCACACCGTGCTGCGCGAGACCAACAAGATGCGCAACGCCCAGCAGAAGCGGATCGCGGCCGGTGCCGACAAGGAGGAGCAGGAGAGCCTCCGGGCGGTCGAGAGCGCCCAGCGCCTCCAGCGAGCCGTGATCAAGCGGCAGCACGAGAACGGCCAGGCCGAGGAGCATCTGCGCTACCGGGGCCGCAAGAACCGTGCCGGCACGTTCAAGGAGGGCATCGCCGAACGGATCCTCAACGACCCCGACCACAACCGCGAGGTGGTCGAGGGGGTCCGGACGATGGCCGCCGGCGGCCGGGTCGACGGCCAGGTGGGGCGCGACGCCGCGTTCCTCGGCAGCCTGATCATGGGCAAGGAGGTCCACCGTAACGAGCGGTCGATCATCCACTCGGGGATGCTGCTGCAGATGGCCGCCGAGGGCAGCCGGGTCTCCGGGGTCGCCCCGACCGCCGACCCGAAGACCAGCCTCCCCGGCCTCCGGGTCCACCGAGGCGAGGCGATGCCCGTCGCCGAGGCGCTGAAGTACCTCCCGATGGAGGGGGGAGGTGCCATGGAGCAGGCCAGGACGCTCGACCGGCAGCGCGCGAAGGAGCGTGAATCGGGTGCGGACACGAGCGAGAAGGCCTTCAACGGAAAGAATGTCCAGGGGCTGGCCAACCGTGAAATCCTGGTGATCCAGATGTGGATCAAGTCCCTTGACATCAAGACCGAGAAAGGAAGCGAGATCACCACTCTCGAACAACTCAAGGGCCGGATCCGCGAAAAGCTTTTCCACTTGTACGGACTGAAGTAGCTCCCCGAGGTGATCGACCGATGACTGAGATTTTCGACCGAAGCCGACGGCTGGTCCTGCGGGACGACGCCGACGAATCCGCCGTGGAGGAACTGGCCGCGCTGATCGGCTGGCCGCGGCGCATCGACATTCCCGCGGACCCCGAGGAATGGACGCCCCGCCAGATCTCCTGGTACGTCGGCCCGGCCATCGCCCTCACCTACTGCGAGGATCTCCTCTCCGGTTTCTTCTATGTGATGATCACCGGTTCGGACGAGAAGGTCATCCGGAGCACGGTGGAACTCGCGGAGTCCACGCTGAACACCTGGCGGCTCCCCGAACTCGTCCGAAGTGCCGACCCCGAGGCGGATCCGGACACCTACGCGGCGGAGGTCCTGCGTCTGGGGCTGGGAGCACCGGTGGAATTCGACGAGGAATTCTTCCGGAGCGTCCGCCGCGCTCTACGGAGCGATCAGCCGGAGGTCCGGAAGAACGCGGTGTGGGCGATCACGTACGAGCCGTGGCCCGCCTACGCGCCGTTGTTGGAGGAACTGCTGGACGAGGAGCAGGACGAGGAGGTGGCCGACATCGCCCGGTCCGTGCTTGAGGAGATGGCAGCGACGTGACGTACATGGACGCCCCCAAGCCCATCAGGGCCGGGCTGGTCATCGTCGATCCGCAGCGGGGGACGCCGCAGCGGATCGTCGTGCTGCAGTTCAACCCCGACAGCCTGGAGCGGTCGCTCGCCCCGCAGGTGGCAGGAGCCGACGGGAGCGGGGACCGGACGGAGGCGTTGCGGCTGAAGGGTCCGGCCGTGGAGACGTGGAAGTTCACGGCGGAGCTGGACGCCACCGACCAGTTGGAGGTGCCGGCGCCGAACGGGATCCATCCGCAGTTGGCCACCTTGGAGTTGCTGGTGCAGCCGGCCAGTGCGCAGCTGCGGAGCAATCAGGCGCTGGCCGCGCTCGGGACGCTGGAGATCACCCCGATCGAGGCCCCGCTGACCCTCTTCACCTGGGGTGGGAAGCGGATCCTGCCGGTGCGGCTGACCGAACTGACCATCACCGAGGAGGCGTTCGACATCGAGCTGAATCCGATCAGGGCCGCCGTCGCGATCGGCCTGCGCGTCCTGACCGTCAGTGATCTGCCGACCGGGCACCGCGGGGCGGAGCTGTACCTCGCACACCTGGCGCAGAAGGAGCGGCTGGTCGGCACGGCGGCCGGTGGCCGGCTGGGCGCGCTCGGCCTCGGAGGGGGGTTCTGATGACCGTCAACGACCCGCTGAACGCGCTGCCCGCGCCCTCGCCGTACCCGCTGACCAGCCGGTACCACGGCGTCCCGGTCGCCTTGCACACCGAGCCGAGCGGGCGGCAAGTCCCTTTCCTCAAGCGGCGGTTGTTGCCCAGTGCGGACGGCCTGACCCCGCTCGCCGAGCACACCGTCAGCGCCGGCGAGCGCACCGACCTGCTGGCCTACCGCTACCTCGGCAGCGCCGACCAGTGGTGGCGGATCGCCGACGCCAATCCGGTCCTCGATCCGCGGGAGCTGACCGCGACCCCGGGCCGGCGGATCACCATCGCGCTACCCGGCGCGGTGCCCGGGCCGGGGGTGGGGAATGGCTGACGCCTCGGCCGTCACGGGGGGCGGGCCGATCGGGTCGATCCACCTGAGTCTGCTGATGGGCCCGCAGCTCCCGGTGCCGGTGCCGCAGCCGGTGACCGACGCGCTGCTGTCGGCGCAGGTCACGGTGGCCTCCGGGCAGCGCAGCGGGTTCCAGCTGGCCTTCGACCTGTCGAAGCACGGTCTGATCAACACCGCGCTGCTGCCGGGCGGCTTCTTCGACCCGAAGATCAGGGTCGTGCTGATGGTGACCGTCACGGGCACCCCGACCGTGCTGATGGACGGTGTGATCATCCGCCAGGAGGTCGGCATCAGCAACCAGCCCGGCCAGTCCACGCTCACCGTCACCGGCGAGGACCTGACGGTGCTGATGGACCTGGAGGAGCAGGCCGGCGTGCCGTTCCCCGCGATGTCCCCGGCGGCCCGGGTGGCCGCGATCATCGCCAAGTACGGGCAGTACGGCATCGTGCCGCTGGTCATCCCCGAGCTGGTGCCGCAGACGCCGATGCCGACCCGGCGGATCGACTTCCAGAAGGGCACCGACCTCGGGTACGTCAACGAGCTGGCGAAGGCCAACGGTTACGTGTTCTACCTCGACCCCGGCCCGGCCCCCGGGATGAGCCGCGGCTACTGGGGACCGGAGATCCGGCTCGGTGTGCCGCAGCACGCGCTGAACGTGAACATGGACGCGCTGTCGAACGTCGACCAGCTCACCTTCGCCTTCGACGGGACCGCCCGCGAGGAGCCGGAGGCCCGCGTCCAGTTCCCGGCGACCAAGGTGTCCGCCGTCCTGCCGGTGCCGGAGGTCAGCATCCTGCGTCCGCCGCTCGCGCTCAGGCCCGCGCCGGCGCTGAAGAAGAAGGTCATCGCCGACACCGCCAAGAAGGACAGCTCCCAGGCCGTCGCCGAGACCATCGCCAAGGCGATGCAGTCGGCGGACGCCGTCTCGGGCTCCGGCCAGCTCGACGTCGTCCGGTACGGCCACGTGCTGCGGCCGCGCGAGCTGGTCGGCGTCCGCGGCGCCGGACTCACCTACGACGGCCTGTACTTCGTCAAGAGCGTCACCCACAACCTCAAGCGCGGCTCGTACACCCAGAACTTCACACTGACCCGCGAGGGCCTGATCGCCCTCCAGCCGACCGTCATCCCCTGACGCTGCAGCAGGAGTTGCCCACATGGCCGAACCGACCCGCTACCTCGGCAAGTTCCGGGGGACGGTGGTGAACAACGTCGACCCGCTCGGGATCGGCCGCATCCAGGCCCAGGTGCCCGACGTGCTGGGCGAGGTCGCGTCGACCTGGGCGATGCCCTGCTTCCCGGTGACCGGCCCGGGAATGGGGCACTACGCCGTCCCGCCGGTGGGGGCGGGCGTGTGGATGGAGTTCGAGCAGGGCGACCAGAGCTATCCGATCTGGACGGGCTGCTGGTACGGCTCCGCCTCCGAGGTGCCGGTGGAGGCGACGACCGGCCCGCCGGGCGTGCCGAACCAGGTGCTGGAGACCCCCGGGCGGCGGGTGATCGTGCTGTCCGACGACCCGACCACGGGGATCACCCTCCGCACACCGAGCGGGGCCTCGATCGTGATCAACGACTCGGGCATCCGGATCAGCAACGGCCAGGGCGCCTCGATCTCGCTCGTCGGCGCCACCGTTTCCATCAACCAGGACGCCCTGAGCGTGACCTGACGGGGGAGAGACTCGTGCCCGGAAATCTGCTGCACGTCAATGCGACGGTGACCTGCCCGCACGGCGCCCAGGCGACGGCCCTGCCCGCCCAGGCCCGGGTGCTGGTCGCCGGCCAGGCCGTCACCAGCACGGCCGACCTGTACACCGTGACCGGCTGCCCGTTCACCGTGGCCGGCAAGCCCCAGCCCTGCGTCACGATCCGCTGGGTGGTGCCGTCCGCCCGGATCCGGGTGAACGGCTCCCCCGCGCTGCCGCAGTCCGCCGTCGGGCTGTGCCAGAGCGCCGAGCAGGTCCCGCAGGGGCCGCCGGTCGTGACCGTCGTCCAGCAGCGGGCGGTGGGGGTATGAGCACCCCGACGAGCACCGGACAGCTCGACGGGACCGGCGCCCGGCCGACGGCTCCGCTGCCCGGCCCGGCCCGGACGGACATGGCGTTCCCGTTCCGGATCGACAGCCGCGGGCGCACCGCCGAGGCGGCGTACGACGACCACGTGCGCGACCTGATCGAGCAGTTGCTGT
Source organism: Kitasatospora sp. NPDC127067 (assembly GCF_042724755.1). Lineage (NCBI taxonomy): Bacteria > Bacillati > Actinomycetota > Actinomycetes > Kitasatosporales > Streptomycetaceae > Kitasatospora > Kitasatospora sp. NPDC127067. The sequence continues at coordinate 52,499 of NZ_JBHXEM010000015.1, forward strand.
TCACCAGCCCGGGCGAGCGGGTCATGCACCCGGACTTCGGCTGCGGGCTGCTCGACCTGGTCTTCGCGCCGAACAGCCCGGAGCTGGCGGCCACCCTGCAACTGTCCGTCCAGGCGGCGCTGCAGCGGTGGCTCGGCGACGTCATCGAGGTCGCCGCGCTCGACGTGGAGAGCGAGGACAACGTGGTGCGGGTCGAGCTGGCGTACGTCGTGCGCCGGACCGGTACCCAGCGGCAGGACGTCTTCGAGGGCGGGGTGGCGGCATGACCGGGCGATCCGAACGTCCGACGGCGCGGTGCGGGACGGAACTGCGGCGCGCCGACGTGCGCGCGGCGCACCTGCTGGGCGTGGACGGCGCCGAGCTGGAGGACGACGGGCGCACGCTGAGCGTGACCTTCCTCGGCCGGGCGCCGCAGGAGCTGGGCCCGGAGAACATCCGCGTCGACGGCGGTCGGCGGATCACCGGCCTGCGCGCCGTCGCGGTCGACATCGAGCGCGCGGACGACCCGGAGCTGGACGACCGGATGCACGTCACCCTCGACCGCGCCGGCGACACCTCCCGCTACCGGCTGACCGTGGTCGAGGCGGACGCCTACGGCCGGCCGGGCCCCCGCCCGTACCCGGGCTTCGACCCGAGGTACGCGAGCACCGGGTTCTCCTTCGGCGCCGACTGCCCCTCCCCCTACGACTGCCGCACCGAGGAGGACTGCCCGCCCGCCGTCCGACCGGCCCCGGTCATCGACTGCACCGCCCGCGACTACGAGAGCCTGCGGCGGCTCGTGCTGGACCGGATGAGCCTGACCACCCCCGGCTGGACCGAGCGGCACCTGCCCGACCTCGGCGTCACCCTGGTCGAGCTGCTCGCCTACACCGCCGACCAACTCTCCTACCAGCAGGACGCGGTGGCCACCGAGGCGTACCTCGACACGGCCCGGCGCCGGGTGTCGGTGCGCCGGCACGTCCGGCTGATCGACTACGCCGTGCACGACGGCTGCAACGCCCGGGCGTTCGTCACCCTGGCGACGGACCGCCCGCTCACCCTCCACCCCGGCACCTTCCGCTTCGCCGCCGTCGACGTCAGCCGGCTCGGCCCGCAGGAACGCCCGGAACTGTCCACGGTGATCCCCGACGAGCAGTTGGACGCGCTCACCCGGACCGCGGCGGTCGAGGTGTTCGAGCCGCTCGGCGGAACGGACCTGGTGCTGCACCCCGCGCACAACACCATCCGGTTCTGGACCTGGGGCGACCAGGACTGCGTCCTGCCGAAGGGCGCGACCTCCGCCACCCTGCGCGACGACTGGCACGAGGCCGACCGGCCGGAGGACCGCACCCGGCACCTGGCGCTGCGCCCCGGCGACCTGCTGATCGTCGAGGAGGTGCTCGGCCCGCGCACCGGCGCCGCCGCCGACGCCGACCCCGCACACCGCCAGGCCGTCCGGCTCACCTCGGTCACCCACCTGGTCGACGAGCTGTACGAGCAGCCCGTGGTCGAGGTCGAGTGGGCGCCGGAGGACGCGCTCACCTTCCCGGTCTGCCTGTCCGCGCGCGGCGGGAGCGACTGCGGCCCGATCCCCGACGTGAGCGTCGCCCGCGGCAACGTCGTGCTGGTCGACCACGGCCGCTCGCTCACCTTCTGCGGCGGAGCCCCGGAGACCTTCACGGTGCCGCCGGAGCCGGTCCGGGTGGCGTCCTGCGGTCCGGGTGGGTCCGGCTGCGCGGACCGCGTCGGGGGCAGCCCCGCGGCGGAGGCGATCCACGAACTGCTCGACCGGACCAGGACCGGCCGCCAGCTCGGCCCACGACAGGTCCGCGAGCTGTACGCGCTGCTCGGCGAGGCGGCGGTCCGGCGAGCCGGGCTGAGCATCCAGCTCGCGCCGGGCGCGAGCGCGGAGGGCGAGGACGGCCAGCGCGCCGCGGTCGAACCGCCCACCGCCGACGCCCAGGCGGCGACGCTGGAGACGCTGCTCGACCAGACCCGCTACCCCGTCCTGCCGCAGCCCTTCCGCCCGGTGCTGCGCTACGCGCCGGTCACCCAGGCGGCCGCCTACCCGGACCGGGCACACGTCTGCGCCCGGCAGGCCGTCCTGCTCGCCGGCATCCCCGAACGGGTCCGGCAGCGGCTGGAGGAGATGTGGCACCGGGCGGACTGCGGCCACCCCCTCTCCCGTGCCGAACTCGCCGAACTGACCCTGCTGTTCGGGTCCCAGCCGGTGCACGAGCTGCGCCTCGCGGAGCGGCCCGCCGCCGGACTGCGCGAACTCCTGGCCCGCCGCACCCGCCTGCTCGCCGCCAAGCTGCGCCGCCTCGACGTGCTCACCGCCCGTGCCCGCGCCGGCGGGGTGCTCCGGCGGCCCGGCGTCTGGGAGGTGACCCAGAGCTGGGGCGGCCGCTACGCCTCCGGGCTCGACCCCGACTCCCCCGCGTCGGCCGGCCCGGCGTCCGGGATCACCGCCCAGGACCCTCGTGCCGCACTGCCGGCCGTCCTGGCCGCCGCAGGGGGCCAGGAGTGGACGCCCCGCCGGGACCTGCTCCCGGACGGCCCGCGCGACCGGCACTTCGTCGGCGAGCCGGAGGACGACGGCCGCCTCGCGCTGCGCTTCGGCGACGGGCGGCACGGTCAGCCGCCCCGGCCCGGCGCGGAGTTGCGGGTCGCCTACCGGATCGGCAACGGCACGGCCGGCAACCTCGGCGCGGAGGCCATCAACCACCTGGTGGTCTGCCGGGACCAGCCGCCCCGCGCGAGGGGGCGCAGCACCGTCGTACCGCCGCAGGACGCGCTGCTCCGGGTCCGCAACCCGATGCCCGCGAGCGGCGGCACCGATCCCGAACCCCTCGACCAGGTACGGCAGTCGGCCCCGCTCGCGCTGAGCCGAACCCGGCTGCGCGCCGTCACCGCCGCCGACTACGCGGAGCTGGCCGCAGCCCTGCCGGGCGTCCGGCGGGCCGCCGCCGAACTCCGCTGGACCGGCAGCGTCCAGGAGGTCCACGTCGCCGTCGAGCCGTACGGGCAGGCCACCGCCGACACCGCCCTGCTGGCGGCGGTCGGCGACGGCCTGGAGGCGTACCGCCGGATCGGCCACGACCTGGTCGTCCGCCCCGCCCTGGTGGTACCGCTCGACCTCGAACTGCAGGTCTGCGCCGCCCCCGGTTACCAACGCGGCCACGTGCTGGCCGAGTTGCGCCGGGTGCTGGGCAGCCGCGCCCTGCCGGACGGCCGGCTCGGCTTCTTCCACCCGGACGCGCTGGGCTTCGGCGAGCCGGTCCGGGTCTCCCGGCTGGTAGCCGTCGCCGCCGCCGTGCCGGGCGTGGTCAGCGCCCGGGTCACCCGGCTGCGGCGGCAGTTCGGGCGGGACGACGGCGAGCTGGCCGACGGGCTGCTGCGGCTCGGCGCGCTGGAGATCGCCGGCTGCGACAACGACCCCGACCGGCCGGAGAACGGCCGGCTCTCGATCGTGATCGGAGGCGGCCGATGAACGGCCAGTGCACCTGCGGCTGCTCGGGCACCGCCACCGCGACCCCGGCCCCGCTGTTCAACCCGCCCGGGCTGGACGCCATCGGCTACCGGGTCGGCCGCTACGGGGAGTTCCTCGACAGCCTGCTCGCTCGGCTGTCCGGCCCCGCCTACCCGGCGCTGCGCGACCTGACCGTCCGCACCCCGGACGACCCGGCGATCGCGCTGCTGGACTCCTGGGCCGTGCTCGCCGACGTGCTCACCTTCTACTCGGAGCGGATCGCCAACGAGGGCTACCTGCGCACCGCCGTCGAGGAGGAGTCGCTCACCCTGCTCGGCCGCCTCGTCGGGCACCGGCCCCGGCCCGGCGTGGCCGCCGACACCTACCTCGCCTACACCCTCGACCACGACCCGCGGGCCGCCGAGGACCCGACCGTGGTCGTCCCGCGCGGCGCCCGCAGCCAGAGCGTCCCCGGCCCCGGCGAGGACCCGCAGTCCTTCGAGACCGCCGAGGACCTCGCCGCCCGCTCGGCCTGGAACGAGTTGGCCGTGCTGCGCCGCCGCCCGTACCAGCTGACACCCGGACAGCTGAACCCCGGCGGGCGGGCCGAGCTGTTCGCCGCCGGGACCGCCAACAACATCAAGCCCGGCGACCGGCTGCTGTTCGTCTTCAGCGCCGACAGGGCCGCCGACCCGGTCCACCGGGTGATGCGGCTGGTGCCCGAGGTGCGGCTCGACCGCGAGAACGACGTCACGGTGATCGGGCTGCCCCGGGACCTGCGCACCCTCAAGGACCTGCGCGCCGAACTGGCGGACCGGATCACCGTCTCCGAGGGCGCCCCGAACCCCAGGCCCGGGCACAGCCGGATCATCCGGGACTTCGACGACCAGGTGCTGGCCCCGCTGCGCGCCGACCTCGACCGACCGTCCGGCCCGCTGAGCACCCCGGCCGACTTCGCCGAGCGGCTCACCCCGGTGATGGCCCGGGCGGCCGAGGCCGCCGAACTGGCGCACTCCCAGCAGCCGGTGGCCGACTGGTTCGGACGCCTCGGCGAGGAGCTGTCCGGCCTGCGCGACCGCGCCCACCAGCTGGAGCCGCCGCAGGCCCCCGACAAGCCCGGGCCGAACCCTCCCGGCACCGGAGCCGCCGACCCGGCCGTCCGCGGGCTCGGCTCGGTGCTGGCGGCGCTGCGCACCGCCCCCACCCGGCCCCCGCTGAGCGCCCGGGACCTCACCCGCGACCCGCAGCGCCTGTTCGCGCCCGGCTCGGACCTCGGCGTGCAACTGCTGTCCGCACTCGATCCCCGGCTGCGCGACGGCCTCTACCCCGCCTGGCGGCGGGTCGACCTGACGGTGCCGCTCGCCGTGCACGAGATCCAGGCGATGCGGGTGGTCGCCACCCCGTTCGGCGCCACCGCGCCGCTCAAGCCCGTCTACGGCAACGACGGCCGGATCGACCGCTACGTGGACTGGCCGCTCGCCGGCAGCACGCTGATCGGAGTCCGAATCGGCTTCGACACCGCCGGCACCGTCCCGAGGACCGCCGACTTCACGTACGTCGAGGCCGGCAGCCTGACGCACGACGGCTTCTCGCTGCCGTGGGACCACACCTTCACCCTCGGCCCCGGACAGGTCAAGGTGGTCACCACCGAGCCGCCGGCACCGACGCCGAACCCGCACGCCGCCGCCGTGCGCGCCGCGGTGCCCGCTCCCGACCAGGAGGCCGGGGTCAGCGCCAGGTTCCTGGCCAAACTGCCCGAACGCACCGTCTTCGTGTCCCGCCCGCAGGCCGACGGGCGCATCCACGTGACGGTGGACGGCGGGCCCGGCCCCGCGCTCGACTACCAGCTCGAAGCGGGCCAGGAGAAGACCGGCGAGTCCGGCGAGCTGAACGTCCGGGTCCACCGCTACACCGCCACCGACGAGTCGCCGCCCGCGGTCGAGGTGGTGTTCACCACCAAGCTGCAGCCGGTCTCCGGCACGGTCCTCACCCTCGACGCCGTCTACGACCAGATCGCGCCCGGCAGTTGGGTGGTCATCCAGCGCCCGCGCAAGGGGATCGACGGCGGCATCCCGGGCAGCCGCGACCTCGCCGAGGTCATCACCCGGGTGACCGACGTGCGCGTGATCTCCCGCGCCGACTTCGGCATCACCGGGAAGGTGACCGAACTGTCGCTGCAGCAGCCGTGGTTGGACGAGAAGGACACCCAGCTCTCGGACATCCGGGACACCACCGTCTACGCCCGCGGCGAGTCGCTGCGGCTCGCCGACGAGCCCGTCACCGAGGAGGTCCACGGCGACCGGATCGAACTCGCCCGGCTCTACGACGGGCTGACCCCCGGCCGGTGGATCGCGGTCAGCGGCGAGCGCACCGACATCCCGAACACCACCGGGGTCCGGGGCACCGAACTCGCCATGATCGCCGGTGTCGGGCAGAGCGTCGACCCGTACCTGCCCGGGGACACCGTCCGCACCGCGATCACGCTCAGCGCCCCGCTGGCCTACCGCTACCGGCGCGACACCGTCCAGGTCCTCGGCAACGTGGTCCGCGCCACCCAGGGGGCCACGCGCGACGAGGCCGTCGGCAGCGGCGACGCCGGGGTCCCCGGCCAGCGCTTCACGCTCTGGCAGTCGCCGCTCACCTGGCTGGCCGCCGACACCCCCGGGGGCGCGCGCAGCACCCTGGAGATCCGGGTCGACGGGGTGCGCTGGCACGAGGTCGACAGCCTCGCCGGGCGCGGCGCCGACGAACGGGTCTACGTCACCTCGACCGCGGCCGACGGCCGCACCACCGTCACCTTCGGCGACGGCGTGCACGGTTCGCGCCTGCCCACCGGCCGGGAGAACGTCCGCGCCCGCTACCGGATCGGCATCGGCGAGTCGGGCAACGTCGGCGCCGGACGGATCACCCAGCTCACCACCCGCCCGCTCGGCGTCTCCGCCGTCGTCAACCCGCTGCCCGCCACCGGCGGCGCCGGCCCGGACGGCCCGGGTCCGGCCAGGCGCAACATCCCGCTCGCCGTCACGGCACTCGACCGGCTGGTCTCGGTGCCCGACTACGAGGACTTCACCCGCTCCCGGGCCGGCATCGGGCGCGCCGGCGCCACCCGGCTCTCGGACGGCCGGCGGGAGCTCGTCCACGTCACGGTGGCCGGGGTGGACGACATCCCGCTCACCGCCGACTCCGACCTGATCCGCACCCTGCACTCCTCGCTCACCGCGTACGGGGACCCGAAGCTGCCGGTCGAGGTCGCGCTGCGCGAACTCGTCCTGCTGGTCGTCGCCGTGAACGTGAAGGTCGACCCGGACCACTCCTGGGACCTGGTCGAGCCGGCGCTGCGCCGCGCCCTGCTCGACCGCCTCGGCTACGCCGGGCGCCAACTCGGCCAGAGCGCCCACCTGTCCGAGGTGCTCGCCGTCGCCCAGGCCGTCCCCGGCGTGGACCGGGTCGACGTCGACGCCTTCACCGGTGTGCCCGGCAGCCTCACCCCGGAGGGCCTGGAGCACCTGTCCGAGCAGCTCGCGCAGCCGCAGCCGACCGTCCCGGCCCGGCTCGCCCGCTTCGACGAGCAGCGCTACCGGGTGCGGGACCCCGACGGGGAGACCCTCACCGACATCGCCGCCCGCAACGGCATCTCCGTCGCGGAACTGCTGCGCCTCAACCCGGCGGTCACCGACACCCGCCCGCTGCCGGCCGGCCGCGTGGTGACGGTGTTCCGCGGCATCCGTCCGGCCCAACTCGCCCTGCTGTCACCGAATCTTCCCGACACGTTGATCCTCAAGGAGATCCGCGCATGAGTGAGCGACGGGGGTCCCCCCGGCCCGAGGCTGGGGGAGAGCGAATCGTCGAGAGGTGCGTCCGATGAGCCGCGACCCGGACGGACTGCTGGAGCTGCTGCCGCAGTGGCACCGGCTGCGCGACGCCGACGCGGGCGAGCCGCTGCGCGCCCTGCTGGCCGTCGTCGCCGAGCAGGTCGACGTCGTGCGCAGCGGCATCGAACAGGGCTACCAGGACTGGTTCGTCGAGACCGCCGCCGACTGGGCCGTCGCCTACCTCGGCGACCTGGTCGGCTACCGGATCCTGCCCGGTTACGAGGAGGTGCTCGCCACCGGCCTGCACGGCGGGGCCTCCCCGGATCGGGTCGCGGCCCGCGACCGGCTCGCCGCCCGGCTGGCGCCGCGGCACGACGTCGCGAACACCGTCGCCCACCGCCGGCGCAAGGGCACGCTCGCCCTGCTGGAGGAGCTGTCCGCCTCGGTCGCCGACTGGCCGGCCCGGGCGGTGGAGCTCTCCCGGCTGCTCGGCGGCACCCAGCCGGTGCGGCTGCTGCGCCCCGACGAGGAGGCGGCCGACCGCCGGCGGCTGAGCCGGGGCCGGCTGGTCGACGTGCGACGCGGCGCCGAACTCGACCTCCTCGGCGGGCCCTTCGACGGGCAGGCGCACACCGTCGACGTCCGCCGGGCCGCCTCCACCCGCCGCCAGGGCGGCTGCACTCCGGCCGGGGTCGCCCTGTACGTCTGGCGGCTGAAGGCGTACCCGGTCACCCGGGCGCCGGCCTACTGCATCGACCGGGCCAGGAACCTCTTCACCTTCTCGGTCCTCGGCAACGACACCCAGCTGGTCACCAAACCCGAACCGGAGCCGTCGACCACCCACCTCGCGGCGCTCGACAACGTGCCGGCCCCGATCCGGCGCCGGCAGCTCGCCGAGCGCCTGGCCGACTACTACGGACCCGGCAAGAGCTTCGCCATCTGGCGCGACGGCGCCCAGGAGCCGGTCCCGCCCGCCGAGATCACGGTGGCCGACCTGAGCGACTGGACGTACCGGCCCAAGCGCGGCCAGGTCGCCGTCGACCCGCTGCTCGGCCGGATCGCCTTCGGCGCCCGCTCCGCCCCGCGCCGCGGCGTCCGGGTCGACTACCACCACGCGTTCGGCGACGACACCGGCGGCGGGGAGTACCCGCGCGACCGCCCGGAGGCCCGGCACCGGGCGCTCTACCGGGTCGGCCCCGGCGGGCCGTACGAGCGGATCAACGACGCCTACCAGCAGTGGCGCGCCGACCAGGAGGACGGCAGCGCGGGCGGCGCCGCCGTCATCGAGATCACCCACAGCGGCGCCTACCAGGAACAGCTGGACTTCGACCTGGCCGAGGACGACCGCCTCGAACTGCGCGCCGCCGAGGGCACCCGGCCGGTGATCCGGCTGCTCGACTGGTACAGCAACCGGCCGGACGCGCTCAACGTGCGGGGCGTCTGCCCGGGCGGGCGGCTGGTCCTGGACGGGCTGCTGATCACCGGTCGCGGGGTCAACGTCACCGGACCGCTGGCCTCCGTCACCCTGCGGCACTGCACCCTGGTGCCGGGCTGGTCGCTGGAGCCGCACTGCGAGCCGCACTCGCCGCAGGAGCCCAGCCTCGTGCTGGACCACACCACCGCCTGCGTGACGATCGAGCGCAGCATCCTGGGCACGATCGAGGTCGTCGGCGACGAGGTGGACACCGACCCGCTGGAGATCCACCTCGCCGACAGCATCCTGGACGCCACCGGACCCGAGCACCCGGCGCTCTCCGGGCCCGACTGCGAGCACGCCCACGCGCTGCTGCACGCCCACCGCTCCACGGTGGTCGGCGAGGTGCACACCCACGCGGTGCCGATCGCCGAGGACTGCGTGTTCACCGGGCGGCTGCGGACGGCCCGCCGCTCGCTCGGCTGCCTGCGGTTCTGCTACGTCCCACCGGGCTCGCGCACCCCGCGCCGGTACGAGTGCCAACCCGACCTGGTGCGCTCGGCGGTGACCGAGCTGGTCGAGCGCGGCGAGCTGGACCCGGCGCCGGCCGCCCGGCTGCGCGAGCTGGAGGCCGAGCGGGTCCGCCCGCTGTTCACCAGCCTCCGCTACGGCACGCCCGGCTACGGGCAGTTGGCCGCCAGGTGCGCCCCGGAGATCACCCGCGGCGCCGAGGACCGCTCCGAACTCGGCGCCTTCCACGACCTGTTCCAGCCCCAGCGCGAGGACAACCTGCGGGCGCGGCTGGCCGAGTACACCCCGGCCGGCACCGACGCCGGGATCTTCTTCGTCTCCTGACCCGCCCTGATGACTCCGAAAGGGAAACCGTGCACGCAGACTTCTCGCGCCTGACCTTCCGGCCCGGCAAGCACTACTCCGCGGTGCTGACCCAGCAGGGCCGGGTCCAGCTCGACGCCGACGCCAACGAGCAGGCAGCGATCGAGCGGTACCAGCTGCGCACGCTCGCCGCCGACCTGATCGGCCGCCGCGGCGGACCGGCCGGGGCGGCCGGATTCGCGATCGGCTACGTGCCGGGCAACCACGACGTGGACGACCTCACCATCGGCGGCGGCCGCTACTACGTGGACGGCATCCTGTGCGAGGCCGACCGGCCCGAGCCCGGCATCGCCGTGCCCGACGACGGCGGCCAGGGCAACGGCGGCGACGCCCGGGAGGCGCCCGCCGGCTGGACGTACTGGGACCAGCCGGACGCCTACCGGGACCAGGAGCGCGACGGCGACCGGCTGCCCGGCGAGTTCCCGTTCCTGGTCTACCTGAAGGTCTGGGAGCGCAGCGTCACCGCCGTCGAGGACCCGGAGATCCGCGAGGTGGCGCTCGGTGCGGCGATGCCCGACACGGCGGCCCGGGCCAAGCTCGTCTGGCAGGTACTCACCCTTCCCGCCTCGGAGTTGAGCGTTCCGGACGGCGGGACGTCCCGGGTGCGGGAGGCCTTCGACACGTGGGCCGACGCGCACGAGCGGCCGGGCGGGCTGCTGGCCGCGCGAGCCCGGCGGCCGGAGCGGGTGAGCGAGGACCCGTGCCTGGCCCACCCCGAGGCCGGCTACCGGGGTCCGGAGAACCAGCTGTACCGGGTGGAGGTCCACCACGGCGGCTCGGCGGAGGGCTGCGCCACGTTCAAGTGGTCCCGGGAGAACGGCTCGGTCGTCCTGCCGATCGCCTCGATCGAGGGCGTCTGGGTCGACCTCACCACGCTGGGCGACGACGACAAACTCAGCCTCTCGGTCGGCGACCGGGTCGAGGTCGCGGACAGCGCGTACGTCAGCCGGGGCGAGGCGGCGAACCTGCTCCAGGTGGAGGAGACCGACCTGCCGGGGCGCCGGGTGCGACTGTCCGCCGAACCGGTGCCGGAGGTCGGGCGGACGGCCGAGCGTCACCCGTTCCTGCGCCGCTGGGACCACCGGGCGCCCCGCGGCCGGGACGCCCTGCCGCTGGCCGGCGGCGCCCTGCAGCTCCAGGAGGGCGCCTGGCTCGACCTGGAGGACGGCGTCCAGGTGTACTTCCGACCGGGCGGCGAGTACACCCGGGGCGATTACTGGCTCATCCCCGCGCGAACCGCCACCGGCTCGGTGGAGTGGCCGCAGAACGCGGCCGGCGAGGCGCTGCTCCGGGAACCGGCCGGGGTCCGGGTGCACCATGCCCCTCTCGCCTGGGTGAAGGGCCCGACCACGGTCGTCGACCTCCGACAGACCTTCGCCCCGCTGACCGCCCCCACCCCGCAGTAGGGCGTGCGGCCCGGTGGGAGCGGGTGCGGGGCGGTCGCCCGCTCCACCGGCTCCCGGCCCGGCACACGGACCGGCCGGGCGGGGTGGGGGCGCCGCCCCCGGCCTGTCGCCGCCGCACCGGCACCGTCGGACGGTAGGAATGGCAGCGGACCGTACCGCACCCCGGAGGCACCGGTGAACCACCCGATCCTCGACCAGATCCAGGACCTGCGCGCCCGGTTGGCACCCGGCGACACCGTCCCGCCGCTGGTCACCGCACTCGCCGACGGCACCGCACCACACTCGGCGCTGGCCGAGCTCTGCGCCCAGCAGCACCGGATCATCCGCTCCGACCGCCGCAGTCTGCTGCTGCTCGCCGGCCGCAGCGCCGACCGGCCGGTCAGCGCCTGGTTCGCCGCCCTGGCCGAGGGCGAGAGCGCCGCGCTGCGCACCCTGCCCGCGCTCGGCGCCGCCGTCGGCCTCGACCGCGACGCACTGGAGTCCCGACCGCCCCTGCCCGGCTGCCAGGCCTACCCGCACTTCCTCGCCTGGCTCGCCGTGAACAGCGATCCCGACGCGGCGGCCGCCGCCCTGGTCGCCAACTTCGCGGCCTGGGGCGGCTACTGCGCCACCATCGCGCAGGCGCTGCGCAGCCGGTACGGCTTCTCCGACGAGGCCTGCGCGTTCTTCGACTTCTTCGCCCAGCCCGCGCCCGAGCTGGAGCAGCAGGCCGCCGACGCCCTGGGCCCGGACCGACTGGACGGGCCGACCCTGGCCGCCGCACACGAGTACGGGCTGCTGCTCCAGGCCTACGAGCACCTGTTCTGGGACACCCTGGGCGTCATCGGCGCCTGAGCCCGGAGCGCCCCGGGCCCGCGGGGCCTCAGGCCTGCCAGTGCGGCTTCCCGCTGACCATCCGGCAGTAGATCACCCGGCCGCCGGCCTCGTGGGTGCTCTTGCCCAGGTCCGCGGTGCGGCAGAACTGCCCGGCCTCGTAGCAGTTGCCCGCGGCCGAGCGGATGTCGCACCCGGCGCCGGCCGCCGCCGGAGGCTCCGGGTCGGTCGGCGGCTGGGCGGTGGTCACCTTCGGCTGCGGCGCCTTGGTGACGGGCGGCTGCACGGGGGCGCTCGGCTGGGCCGGAGGCGCGACCGGCGGGGGCGTGGCCACCGGCGCCGCGGGGGCCGGCTGGGCCGGCGGGCTGCTGACCGGGGCCGGGGCGGCGGGCGCCGCCGGCGGGGTGGTCACCGCGGTCGTGGTGGTGGCGGCGGTCGGCGTGGCCGAGGCCGTGGCACCGCCGTCGGCCGCCGACGGGTCGCACCCGGTCAGTGCCAGACCGACGGTGAGGACGAGTCCGGCGAATCCGGCCAGGCCGGCCCGACGGCGACCGGCTATCCGTGAAGGCATGGGAGGAGAACGCTCCGTTCCGTATGGATGAGTCGTGCGATTCAAGCAGGAACCGCACACGCACCGTCCACCGAACCCCCACTCGTTGGCAGATCGAGACCTTCCGGCCACCGGCCGAGCGCAGCGGCCGAAACAAAGCAGCCGAAGACAGCAGCCGGACGACCCGGCCGATCGACCGTCAGCGCAGCCCCGCCGTCCGGCGCTCGAACACCTCGGGGCGGGCGGTCTCCAGCGCCGTGGAGACCGCGCCGAGGAGCACCGCCTCCTCCCCCAGCAGGCTCGGCGCGAGCGTCGGACGCATCGGGGCGAGCCGGTGCAGGGCCTGCTCCAGCGGTTCCAGGAGCAGGTCGGCGCTGCTGCCGATCCCGCCGCCCAGCACCACCAGGTCAGGGTCCAGGACGGCCGACAGCACGGCCACCGCGTAGGCGAGCCGCTCGGCCTCCCGCTCCACCGCCCGGACCGCCGCGGGCTCCCCGGCCCGGGCCCGCTCGAACACCTGCTTCGCCGTCAGCTGCCGCGTCGCGGACTCCCCGTCCAGCCCGAAGTCCCGGGCGGCACGCACCACGGCGTCCGCGGCGGCGTCCTGCTCGATGGTCGCGCCCGGCTCGCCGGAGCGCCCGGGCAGCGGGACCAGGCCGATCTCGCCCAGCGCGCCGTGCGCGCCGAGCAGCAGCTCGCCGTCCTTCACCACACCCAGCCCGAGGCCGGTGCCGACCAGCAGGTACGCGAACATCCGGCTGCCCCGGCCGGCACCCAGGGTGTACTCGCCGAGCGCCGCCAGGTTGGCGTCGTTGGCCACCGAGACGGCCGTTCCCAGGCCCTCCCCTATCCGGTCGAACAGTCCCGGCCTGCCCCAGCCGGGCAGGCTGCTGGCGTAGCGCACCCCGCGCCGCTGCTCGTCCCACACCCCCGGGGTGCCGATCACCGCGTGCACGATGTCCCCGGCGGCCAGGCCCGCCTCGTCGATCGCCTCGTGCGCGGCGGCGACCACGGCGTGCGCGACGGCGTTCGCCGAGCGGCCCCGGTTGGCGACGTCCCGGCGGGCGATCACCGTCCCGGCCAGGTCGGCCACCGCCACCCGCAGCCGGGCCCGGCCGATGTCCACGCCGAGCACGTGCCCGGCCGTCGGGTCGACCTCGTACAGCACGGCGGTGCGGCCCCGCTCGGGGGCCAGTCGCCCGGCCTCCCGGACCAGGCCCGCCCGCTCCAGCTCGGCCAGGGCGGCCGAGACCGTCGGCTTGGACAGCCCGGTGTCCCGGGCCAGCTGGGCGCGCGAGGAGCCGCCGCCCGTGCGCAGCAGTTCCAGCAGCAGCCACTCGTTGTTGCTGCGCAGCCGCTGCCGGTTCCACGGCACCCCGGGGGCCCCGGCCGCCGGGCGACTGGTCGGCTGGTGGGGGCTCATCGGGTTCCTCCGGTCTGGGTCTTCGGGCGCGGGCCGGGGCGGTGCGGCCGGGTCGGTACGGCCGGGTGGGCCCGGCCCGGCCCGCGGCGTCCGGGGTCGGGCGCCGCCGCCCAAGTATGACCGGAGATCATCCGGCGTTCGCCTGCCGTATCCGTACGGCGGCGCGGATGTCCGCCGCGGTCGGCCCCGCAGCCGTCCGAGCCGTCCGAGCGTTCCGTTACAGCACCGTCTCCGGCCGGTCAACGTTTCACCCACCTGTGGGCGTGCCGCGCGCGGGCGCGTGATCATGGGCGTATGCACTTCCGGCACGGCAACCGAGCAGAGGGTCCGCGGCCCGCGACACCGGACACCCGGTCCCTGGCGGCGACCGCGGCGGCCCTCGCCGCCCGGCTCGGCGCGATCACCGGCGGTGACAGCGGCGGCGACACCGGCGGCGACGATCCGGAGCGGCTCCGCGAGGTCCTGGCCGCCGCCCCCGTCGGCGTCGCGCTGCTCGACGAGCGCCTGCGCTGGCAGTACCTGAACGCGGCGTTCACCACCGCCACCGGGCTGCGCCGCGCGGACCTGCTCGGCCGGGCCGCCGGGACCACCGCCTTCGCCGGGGCCCTCGGCATCCTGCGCCGGGTGCTCGCCGACGGCCTCGCCCGCGAGCACGCCACCGGAGGCCCGGACGGCGCGGGCGCCCCCGTGCCGCCCGGCCTGCGGGTGCGCTACCGGGCACTGCGGCGCTCCGGGCGGACCACCGGGGTGGTCGTCGTCGTCCTGGACGACCCCGACCCCGCCCGCGACCAATTGCGCGAGCTGGAACGGGCCAGGGCCCGGCTCGCCCTGCTGGACGCCGCCACCGAACGGATCGGCACCACCCTCGACATCGCCACCACCGGCGCGGAGCTCGCCGCGTTCGCCGTGCCCCGGCTCGCCGAATTCGCCGTCGTGGACCTGCTGCCGCCCGAGGCCGAACCCGCCCGGGCCGGCCACGGCGCGCCCCGGCGGCTGCGCCGCGCCGGCGCCCGGTCCGTGCCCGCGCTGGCCGCCGCCCTCGCCGAGCTGCCCCGGTACGGAGAATCGATCCGCCACCGGGAGGGCTCGGCCGCCGCCCGCAGCCTGGCCGGCGGTGTCGCCGTGCTCACCGAGCCCGGCCCCGAGGACAGCTGTCCGGCGGGTACGGCCTCGCTGCTGGTCCTGCCGCTGGCCGCCCGGGGCCGCCTGATCGGGCTGCTCACCCTCGGCCGCACCGCCGCCGGCCCGGCCTTCACCCCCGACGAGGCCGCCCTGCTCGGCGACCTCGCCGCCCGCGCCGCCACCGCCCTCGACAACGCCCGGCGCTTCGCCCGCTCCCAGGAAATCGCCCTCGAACTCCAGCGGGCACTGCTGAGCGAACCCGGCAACCCGCACCAGAACCTCGCCCTCGCCTCCCGCTACCTGCCCTCCGGGAGCGCCTCGGTGGTCGGCGGCGACTGGTTCGAGACGGTCCGGCTGCCGTTCGGGCGCACCCTGCTCGCCATGGGCGACGTCATGGGGCACGGCGTCGAGGCCGCCGTCGACATGAGCCACTACCGCTCGGCACTGCGCGACCTCGCCGGGATGGACCTGCCCCCGCACCGGATCCTGCGTCAGCTCGACAACATCATCTCCGCCGACGACTCCGCCCGCCCGGCCACCTGCCTACTGGCCCTCGCCGACCCGGGCCGCGGCCGCTGGACCCTCTCCAGCGCGGGCCACCTGCCGCCCGCCCTGATCACCCCCGGCCGGCCGACCGAGCTGCTGCGCGTCCCCACCGGCCCGCCGCTCGGCACCGGTCTCGGCGGCTACGAGCAGACCGCCCACCCGCTCCTGCCGGAGCAGGCCCTGCTGCTCTACACCGACGGCCTGGTCGAGCGCCGGGGCGAGGACATCGACGTCTCGCTGGAGCGGCTCGCGGCCCTGCGGCTGCCCGCCGCCGGAGACCTCGACGACCTGCTCGACGCCGTCCTGCGCTCCCTCGCCCCGCCGCCGGCCCCGGCCGCCGAGGACGACATCGCGCTCCTGGTGGCCCGGCCCCGGCAGCGCTGACGGGCCGCGGGGCGCGCCCGCCTCCACCGCGCTCCGACCCGGGCGGCGCCCCGGACGTCGAGCACGGGGCCCGGGCCGGCCCGCACTCACCCGCTCCGGCGGCCGCACCGCTCGGGCTCACACCTTCGCCAGCGCCCGCGCGACGTCCGCCCAGATGTCCTCCGGGTGCTCGATGCCCACCGACAGTCGCACCGTCCCCGGCCCGATGCCCACCGCCGCCAGTTCCTCGTCCGACAGCTGCCGGTGGGAGGTGCTGGCCGGGTGGAGCACCAGGGTGTGCACGTCGCCCAGGGACGGTGCCAGCGAGGCGAGCCGGACGGACTCGGTGAACGTGCCGGCCGCCTTCCGGCCACCGGCCAGGTCGAAGGCCAGGACGCCGCCGTGGCCGTCGGGCAGCAGCCGGCGGGCGAGGTCGTGGTCGGGATGGGTGGGCAGGCCCGGGTAGTGGACGGCGGTGACCGCGGGGTGGGCGGCGAGCCGGCCGGCCAGGTCGAGCGCGGTCTCGCACTGGCGGCGGACCCGCAGGGCGAGGGTCTGCATGCCGCGCAGGGTCAGCCAGGCGGCGAACGGGTCGGCGGAGGCGCCGAGTTCGAGCGAGCGCCGCCAGACCCGCCGGTGCAGCTCCGGGTCGGCGAAGACGGCGACCCCGCCGAGCACGTCCGAGTGCCCGCCCAGGTACTTGGTCACGGAGTGGATCACGATGTCCGTGCCGTGCTCGATCGGGCGGCACAGCAGCGGGGTCGCGAAGGTGTTGTCCACCACGCTCACCACCCCGGCGTGCCGGGCGACGGCGATCAGCCCGGGCAGGTCGGTGACCCGGGTGGTGGGGTTGGAGACGGTCTCCAGGAGCAGCACCCGGGTGCGGGGCCGCAGCGCGGCCGCCACCCCGGCGGGGTCGTCGCCGCTCACGAAGTCGACCTCGACGCCCCAGCGCTCGGTGAGGTCGGTCAGCGCGCCGACGGTGCCGCCGTACAGGCTGCGCTGGGCGATCACGTGGTCGCCGGCGCGCAGCAGGGAGAGCAGCACGGTGTTGATCGCGCCCATGCCGGAGGCGGTGGCGAGGGCGCCGGTGCCGCCCTCCAGTCCGGCGACGGCCTGCTCCAGCGAGCGGACGGTGGGGTTGCCGAAGCGGTTGTAGAGGAAGGCGCCGTCCGGTCCGTCGTGGGCCCCGGCGAGTGCGTCGCCGGTGTCGAAGGCGAACAGGTGGCCCTGGTGCAGCGGGACGCCGAGCGGACGGCTGCCGGTGACCTCGGCGAGCGGCGGGTGGACGACCCTGCTCTCGGGGCGCAGACCTTCGGGGCTCTCGTGGGTGCGGAAGTCGCTCATGGCGCCCATCCTCGGGCGGCCCCGGCACCCCGGCCAGGGCCAATCGGCGTCAAGTGGCCCGCCCCGGGCGGTCGTTCCGGCTCCACCGCCCGGCGGGCGGCGGCGAACGCCCGGGTCGCGGCCGTGCGCGCTGCGCGGTGTACTCGGCCAGTAAACGGCCGGTGCACGACCGGTGCACGACCGACGCTGGCGGCGCGCGGCTACTTGCGGCGGCTGAAGATCCGCTTGGCGGCGTAGACGATCCCGACGATCAGCAGGATGACGAGCAGGATCAGCAGGATGACCACGACCAGCAGGAACTTGCCCAGCTTGGCGAAGAAGCCCTTTTTCTTCTTCTTCTCGTCCTTGGCCGCGAGGTGCGCGACATCGGCGGCGGAGGAGATGGCGGAGGTGGCGGAGGTGGCGGCGACCGCGGAGGCGGCGCGCGCCTCCGTGCCGATCTGCGCGCCGCCGTCCGCGGCGGCGGCACCCCCGGGGGCTCCCGGATGCGCGGCGGCGGCCGCGACGGTTCGGGGTGCGGCCACCGCCGCCGCGCCCGAGGCCGCGGCGGTGAGGCCGGCGGCGGCCAGCAGGGCCACCAGGGCGCCGGCTATCGAACGTGCTATCCGATCAGTCATCGTGCTCCTCGTACGGGTCCGGAGCAGCGCGGAACAGCCGCTCTGACCAATTTCTCATGGTCTGACCAGCTGGTTTTCCCATCCGCGCCTAGTATGCTCCACTGAAGTTCTACAGCGGTGTAAAAGTTTAGCGACGGGTCACGCCCGGATCGGCTCCGGCCCCGGGCCACGCGAACCCGCCGCTTTTCGACGGGGGCTCGCGTGGCAACTGTGGAGGATGACGACGTGTCTGGCCGAAAGGGTTCCCCCGAAGCCGAGAATTCGCCGCACCGGGCGGGCGGACGCCGGGCCACCGGCCGGAGAACCGGCCGGAAGAACGACCGGAACCCGGACAGTGCGAGCATATCGGACGGCCGTTCAGCGGCCCGGGCGCGCAAGAAGCCCAAGCGCAGCACCAAGGAGAAGGTGCTCTGGGCGACCGCCGGCTGCACCGCGCTCGCCGTCCTCGGCGGCGCCGGCCTCTACTACCGGCTGAACAGCAACATCAACACCTTCGACGGCGACGCCCTCAGCAAGGACCGCCCGGAGGCCGCGACCCCGGACGCCCAGGGCCGCACCCCGGTCAACGTGCTGATGATCGGCTCGGACAGCCGCGGCAACGGCAACAGCGACCTGGGCGGCGGCGGGGACGGCGGCGCCCGCTCGGACACGGCGATCCTGCTGCACGTCTACGCCGACCACAAGCACGCCGTCGGCATCTCCATCCCCCGCGACTCCCTGGTCACCATCCCGCCGTGCAAGCTCCCCAACGGCAAGTGGACCAAGGAGCAGACCAATGTGATGTTCAACAGCGCCTTCTCGGTCGGCGACAGCGACCAGGGCAACCCGGCCTGCACCCAGAACGCCGTCGAGAAGCTGACCAACCTGCGCGTCGACCACACCATCGTGGTGGACTTCAACGGCTTCGCCGCGATGACCAAGGCGGTCGGCGGCGTCGAGGTCTGCCTGCCGAACGACATCCACGAGGGGGACCTCAACCCCAACCTCGGCCACAAGGGGAAGCTGCTCTTCCCCAAGGGCAAGCAGAAGGTCGAGGGCCAGGCCGCGCTGGACTACGTCCGGGTCCGGCACGGCATCGGCGACGGCTCCGACATCGGCCGCACCAAGCGCCAGCAGGCCTTCATGTCCTCCCTCATCAAGGAGGTCAAGTCCCGCGGCATGGACCCGACCACGCTGCTGCCGCTGGCCGACGCGGCCACCAGGTCACTGACCGTCGACCCCGGCCTCGGCTCGGCCGCCAAGCTGCTCTCCTTCGCCATGGAACTCAAGGACGTGAACCTGCACGACATCAAGTTCCTCACCGTGCCCTGGCGCTACGAGGGCCCGCGGGTCGCCCTGGTGCACCCCGACGTGGACCAGCTGTGGGCCGCGCTCAAGGCCGACCGCACCATCGACGGCCAGGACGCGAGCGCCCCGGCCGACGCCGCCACCCCCTCCGCCCCTCCCGCCGCCGAGGCCGCGCCCGTGCCGACCCCGGCACCGGACACCAAGGCCGCCGAGGTGAAGGTCTCCGTGCTCAACAGCACCGGCGAGTCCGGGCTCGGCGGCCGGGCCGCGGAGACCGTCAAGGGCGCCGGCTACACCGTCGCCGGCGTCGGCAACGCGGTCGGCAAGCCGCGCAGCACCACCGTCGTCGAGTACGGCACCGGCGAGCGCACCGCCGCCGAGGCGGTCGCCAAGCTGTTCCCCGGCGCGACCGTGCAGCCCGGCGGCCGGGGCGTCAGCGTCGTCCTCGGCCACGACTTCGCCGCCGCCAACCCCGCCGGCCCCGCCACCGCGGCCCCCGGCGGCGCCCCCACCGCCCCGGCCCCGCTGCCCACCAGCGTCAGCGGCGCCGCCCGCTCGGCCGACGACGATCCCTGCGCCAACCTCTCGTACGGCTGAGCCGGTCCGTCCCGCGCACACGACGGCGGGGCGCCTCCGGCTCGTCGCTCCGGGGGCGCCCCGCCGTCCCGCGGACGAGGTGTCAGCGTCTCGTCCCGCAGGACGGACAGAACGCGGCGCCGTCCGGGACGTCCTTGTGGCAGCTCGTGCACTGGACGGGCTGCGCCAGCCGGAAGCCGCAGCCGGGGCAGAACGGCGTGCCGTGGGTCTCGGTGTGGCACTGCGGGCAGACCAGCTGACGCGGCGCGTTGACGTCGAACTCGGCCCCGGACTGCTGACCGGACTTGTACGCGCGCTCGGTGACCGTGTCGTTGAGGCCGCGGTGCTGCGCCGCCACCGCCTCGGCCGCGGTGTCCGGGGCGCAGGTGTGGCACAGGCCCTGGGCCGGGTCGAAGCAGCGGCCGCAGACGTAATGAGTGCACCGGGCGCAGCGGTTGAAGTGGGACTGGGCGTTGCTGATGGCCCGTTGGAAGGCCGCGTCCCGCGAGGTGCCCCAGGTCTGGCCGGCCAGACCGTCCGCGGCGTTGCTGATGGTGTTGGCGTTGCCGCCGATGAGGTTCCAGGCCGCGCTGACGCCCTTGCCTATCCAGCCCGCCATCTGACCGGTCCGGAACGGCTCGAACGCCGAACGCCAGGTGTCCGAGCAGCGGTAGCAGGAGAACTCGAACTGGAAACCCGCGCCGGTGCCGTGCTGCTCGCACAGGTCGCGGTAGTTGCTGCTGAAGTAGATCTCCGAAGTCACGTCGTCCCCGGTCGCTAAGTGGCCTGTCGGCGGTCGATCCCGGGGACGACGGGGCCCGCCGAACGGTTCCACCGGGAACGTCCGACCGGCCTGCTCAGAGCCCGGACACCGGCAGCAGCAGCACCCGCGCCGGGTCGAACGGCTGCCAGAGCGCGGGCTGTCCGCCGCGGCCGATGCGCAGCCGGCACCAGCACTGCCCGGCGGCGTCCTGCCACCACGCGCTGATCCGGCCGAGCGCCCAGCCGCCGTCCCCGAGGTCCACCTCGACCGGCTGGTAGACCCAGCGGACGTCCCGGGCCGCCGCTTCCGGTCCTGCCTGATCCGTTCCCGCCGGTTCCGGCCCCGCCGGACCTCCGGCGTCCCCGGGGCTGCACTGATTCTCCATCACGGCTCCGCCTCCCGACCCGGACCCGGCCGCCGGGCGCCCGCTCGGGGGGGCCGGCCGCCGGGCGTTCAGCTCACCTCCTGAACTCTACAGGCGTGTAGATGTCAATGGGAGGAGTTCCGTCGAAGCCGATCGAAGCCGATGGAAGCCGATCGAACCCGATCGAAGCCGGTCGGCCGGGTTCCGGGAAGGCGAGCCGGCCTCAGCGGTCCTTCCGCGCCGAGCGCCGCCGCTGCCACAGGGCGAGCGGCACGATGCCGGCCAGTGCGGCGGCCTCCGGCACCGGCGGCGTCCCGAACGGCGCGCCGGCCGCGCCCGCCGCCCCGGCCGGCACCTTGTCGAAGGTGTCCGGGACCGGCAGCGTGGACCAGTCGGACAACGGCCAGGCGACCACGAAGGCCCGGCCGACCACGTTGTCCACCGGCACGAAGCCGTCGCCGGTCTCGTTGTGGTGCCACCGGGAGTCCCGCGAGTTGTTGCGGTGGTCGCCCATCACCCACAGCTTGTCCTTGGGCACGGTGACGGTGCCGACCGGGTCGTTGTCGCAGGGCGTCGCACCCGGGAACAGGTACGGCTCGTCCAGCGCGACGCCGTTCACCCTCAGCGGCGAGCCCGCCTCGCACTCGACGGTGTCACCGCCGACCGCGATCACCCGCTTGATCAGGTCCTTCTCGTCCGCCGAGGGCATCAGGCCGACGGTGCTGAGCGCCTTCTGGACGGTCCCCATCACGGAGTCGCCCGAGACCGTCGGCGTGCCCTCCAGCCAGCCGCCCGGATCGCGGAACACCACCACCTCGCCGCGCTCGGGCTCGGCGCCGAACCACGGGGTGAACTTGTCGACCAGCACCCGGTCGCCGATCGCGAGGGTCTGCTCCATCGAACCGGAGGGGATGGAGAAGGCCTGCACGAAGAAGGTCTTGATGCCGAGCGAGAGCAGCAGCGCGACCACCAGCAGGATCGGCAGCTCCTGCCAGAACGGGCGCTTCTTCCGGGGGCGCTCGGCCTCCTCCTCGGCCGCCCCGGGAGCGACGGCCGTCCCCGCCGCGACGGCCGCCCCGGGGGCACTGCCCTCCCCGGGGGCCGCTTTCCCGGGAGCACCCGCGCTCCCGGGTGCACCGATCCCGCCGGGAGCACCGGCGCCCGCGTCCGCACCCTCCGCCACCGCGCTGCCCGTCCCCGGCTCCGCCCGGCCGTCCCCGGCCTCCGCACGCTCCCCGGCTCCGCCGCTCTCGCCGGACTCCGCGCTCTGCTGCACAGTCATTTCCTCGGCCCCTCCCGATGGCCTGGCGGGAGCCGGTAGGAAGACCCCCTGTCAGGAACGAACCTACCGAACAGAGGTTCCCGGGCGCGCCCTGACGTGGATGCGCTCCCCCTGCGGCCCGAACAGGCTGAGGAACTCCACCGGCTGCTGCCCCGCGTTGCCGAAGGCGTGCGGGGTGCGGGTGTCGAACTCGGCGGCCTCACCGGCCGTCAGCACCAGGTCGTGGGTACCGAGGACCAGCCGCAGCCGTCCGGACAGCACGTACAGCCACTCGTACCCCTCGTGGACCTTCAGCTCCAGCTCGGGTCCGGCGTTCCGGCCCGGCGGCACGATGTGCTTGTAGGCGTGCAGGCCGCCCAGGTGGCGGGTGAGCGGGACGATGGTCTGGCCGTTCCTGGTCACCGGGCGCGGGTGGATCCGCGGGTCGCCGGTGGCCGGGGCGCCGACCAGTTCGTCCAGCGGCACCCGGTACTCCCGGGCCAGCGGCAGCAGCAGCTCCAGCGTCGGCTTGCGCTGCCCGGACTCCAGCCGGGACAGCGTGCTGAGCGAGATGCCGGTGACGGCGGCCAGTTTGGCGAGCGTGGTGCCGCGCTCCCGCCGCAGCGCCCGCAGCCGCGGGCCCACCGTGGTGAGGACGTTCTCGAAGTCTTCGTCGGCCATGCCTGCCATTTGCCGGTACGGCAATGCCCCTTGTCAATCCGGCACACGGGTGAGGCCCCGCCGCCACCCCCGCGGGCCACACTCCGGGCGCTCGCCCGCGGCTCCGGCCTATCCTCCCGCCATGCGCATCCTCCTCACCCGGGACAGCGTCGCGGCCGGCGACGACGCCGACGCCCCGCACGCCGAGACCCTCACCCTCCCCGACCACCTGGACACCACGGCGGCGCTCACCGCCCTCGGCCTCCCCCGGCCCCGGCTCCCGCTGATCGGCGGCGGCCGCGCCACCTGGGTGGTCCGCACCGCCGACGGCACCCCGCTGGCCGTCCTCGCACAGCAGTGGCCGCAGCCCCACCCGCTCCCGGCCGGCGCCGGCCCGCTCGACCGCCTGGCCGGAACGGACGGCACCGTCCGGCTGCACGTCGAGTACCGGCGCCAACTGGACCCGGAATCCGAGTACGAGCGACTGCTGCCCGGCTGATGTCTAGGGTGCGCCGTGGGCCCAGAGGAAGAAGCCGTGCACGTGCACCCACCGCGCGATCGGGTCGAACCAGTCCGTGAAGGCGAACAGCAGCAGGCTCACCGCCCCGCCCAGCAGCAACCCCATCACCACGGCCGCCGTCATCATCCCCGCGATCGCCCGCATCCGGACCCCCTCCCCGCTCCCGTGGAAGAGTCCCCCTCCGATCCCGCGCCGGCACCGAACGTCCTTGGAACGAGGCCGAGTTGTCACCGTCCGGTGAGGAAAGCGGAGTGCGGGGTCCACGCTCAGAAGCGGCCCCGGGCCCCGGGCCCCGGGGGCGCGGGGCCCGGGGGCGCGGGGCCCGGGGCAGCGGGCCCGGGGCAGCGGCCTACAGCCAGTCCCGCTTCTTGAACACCAGGTACAGCCCGGTGCACACCAGCGCCATCAGCCCGATCGCGAACGGGTAGCCGAAGACCCACTTGAGCTCCGGCATCGTCTCGAAGTTCATCCCGTACACCGTTCCGATCAGTGTCGGCGCGAAGAGGATGGCCGCCCAGGAGGAGATCTTCTTGATCTCGTCGTTCTGCGCGTGCCCCGCCTCGGCGAGCTGCTTCATCTCCTCGTTCTGCCGCTGCGAGACCAGTGTCGCGTTGACGGTCAGGATGTTCTGGAGCATCTGCCGGAAGCCGTCCACCCGCTCGGCGGCGTAGGTGGCGTGGTCGGCGACGTCGCGCAGGTAGCGCTGGAGCTCGTCGTCGGTGCCGTACTTGCCGAAGCCCGCCTCCAGGCTCTTCATGATCTCCAGCAGCGGGCGGGTGGCCCGCTGGAACTCGATCACCTCGCGGGAGAGCTCGTAGATGCGGCGGGAGACCTGCGGGTCGCCGCCGAACACCTCGGTCTCGATCTCGTCGATGTCGTGCTGGAGGCCGGCGATCACCGGCGCGTAGCCGTCGACCACGGCGTCCAGCACCGCGTACAGCACCGCTTCCGGGCCGAGCGCCAGCAGCTCCGGGTCGGCCTCCAGCCGGCGGCGCACCGCCGACAGGTCCGGGGCCTGGGAGTGCCGGACGGTGAGCACGAAGTCGGGGCCGACGAAGAGGTGGATCTCGCCGAAGTCGACCTCCTCCGCCTCGTCCAGGTAGCGGGCGGCGCGCAGCACCACGAACAGGGTGTCGCCGTAGCGCTCCAGCTTCGGCCGCTGATGGGCGACGATGGCGTCCTCGACGGCCAGCTCGTGCAGGTCGAACCGGTCGGCGGCCTCCAGCAGTTGCGCCTCGGCGGGGCGGAAGAGGCCGATCCAGGCCATCGTGCCGGGCCGGTCGGGCAGCGTGCGGTAGATGTCGGCGAGGTCGGTGGGCGCCTCCGTCCGGCGGCCGTCCCGGTAGACGGCCGCGTCGACCACGGAGCGTTCCAGCGTCACCGGCTCGACGGGCTGGTCGGGCCGGGGGTCCATCGAGTGCTCTGGCGCGGGCTGGGTGTCCGTGGGCCGGACGACGGAACGGGAGAACGGACGCTTGCTCGCGCGCACGGCGCGCACACGCCAGTCGGACATGGCGGGACCTCCACGGTGGATGCCCGGCCGCCGCAAGGGGACACGGCGGACCGGAGGCGCCCGGCCGGCCGCCACGCGCACGGCGCGACCGGCGGCGCCTCGCCGGGAGGACGAGGTCAGTGCCGCGCGGGAGCCGTACGGGAGGAGGTGTGCCGGGGGCCGCGAGTGGTGCGGGACAACCGGGGGCGGGGCCGACTTCGACCCGTACTACTGCACTCCACGGCCCTCACCTCCTCGCCTCCGCGCGCCTGCGCACCGGGAGGGGCGCCAGCACAATCCCGTCGAGTCTAGTACCCGCACGACCCGGGCCCCGACCGGGGTTACGGCCGGAGCTCCGGCCGGCGCCCGCCGTGGCCTGCGCCCCCGGACCGTGTCCGCCGCCCGCGCCTGCCGCCCCCGCGCACGCCCCACGCACGCCCCGCGGACCGTCCGGTGCCGCTGTGCGCCGCCAACGGCCCCACTGGGCAGGGCTGTTCGTCGGCAGCGAAGTGATCACGGGGAGGCGAGCACGCCACTACGCTACGTGTCATGACTTCTTCGGAGAGGGCCCCGGGGCGGGGTACGGCAGTGGTGATCGGCGGCGGGCTCGCGGGAATGGCGGCCGCGTGGGCGCTGCGCGGGTTCGCCGAGCGGATCGTGGTGGTGGAGCGGGACCGGTACCCGGCGGGGGCGGAGTTCCGGGCGGGGGTGCCGCAGGGCCGGCACGCGCACCTGGTGCTGGAGGCCGGGCACCGGCTGCTGGAGGAGATGATGCCCGGCATCAAGCAGGAACTGGTGGCCGCGGGCGCGCAGCGGGTGGCCGCCTCGGACGTCAAGTGGCTCTGCTCCGCCGGATGGCTGGCCGAGTACCCGGCGCAGGTGGGCTTCCTCTCCTGCACCCGGTCGCTGCTGGACTCGTTCGTGCTGGACCGGGTCCGCGCCCATCCCGCGATCGAGTTCCTGGAGGGCACGGACGCGGTCGGACTGCTCGGCACGGCGACCACGGTGACCGGGGTGAAGGTCCGCGAGCGCGGTCAGGAGCGCGGCGAAGTCCGGGAGATACCCGCCGAGTTGGTGGTGGACGCGACGGGCCGCTCGACCTCGGTGCCGAAGTGGCTCGCCGAGCTGGGCTGCCCGCCGGTGCCCGAGGAGCGGGTGGACGCGGGCGTCGCGTACGTCTCCCGGATGTTCCACCGCCCGGACGGGTCCGAGACCGTCGGCCGGGCGGCCTACCTCCAGACCAAGGCGCCGGACGCGCAGCGCATGGGCGTGCTGCTGCCGGTCGAGGGCGACCGCTGGATCGTCAGCCTCGCCGGGATGCGCGGCGCCGAGCCGGCGGCCGGCGAGGAGGGCTTCTCCGAACACCTGCGCCTGCTGCGCGACCCGCTCCTGCACGAGATGCTGCGGGACGCCGAACCCGCGGGCGAGGTCCGCGGCTTCCACCCCGGCCCGGGCGTGCGCCGGCACTACGAGCGCAGCTGCCCGGACGGGCTGGTGGTGGTCGGCGACGCCGCGAGCACCTTCAACCCGGTGTACGGGCAGGGCGTCACCGTCGCGCTGTTCTGCGCCCGGGAGCTCCGCCGCACCGCGAAGCGGCACGGCGGCATCGGACACGCCACCGCCCGGGCCGCACGGCGCGCCGTCGCCGTGGCGTCCAAGATCCCCTGGGTGATCTCCTGCGCCGAGGACGCCCGTTTCCCCGCCACCACCGGCGCGCCCTCCGGCGCCCTGATCGGGCTCCAGCACAGCTTCTTCGACAAGGTGCTGGCGGCCAGCACCTTGGACACGGCGGTCACCGCGGTGTTCCACGAGGTGATGTCGCTGGTGGCGCCACCGTCGGCGCTGTTCCGGCCTTCGGTGCTCGCGGCGGTCCTGCGGGCCTGAGGCGGAGCCGGGGCCTTCCGGGCACCGGCGGGATGCTCCCGGCGCTACTCGCCGAGGTGCGCGGCGACGTACGGCAGCGCCACCTGTTCCAGGCCGCGCCGGCCGAACGCGGGGTGGACGTTGACCTCGAAGACCACGCCGCCGCTCTCGGCGGCGAGGTCCACCCCCGCGAGGTCGAGGCCCGTGGAGGCGGCCGCCGCGATGGCCGACTCCGCGAGCCCGTCCGGCAGTTCGGTGTAGTCGAGCAGCGTGGAGACGGCCCCCCGGCTCTCGTTGCAGGGCGCGTCCGGGTCCGCCTGGACGTGCTCGACGACCCGGACCACGCGCCCCTGCAGCACCACCACCCGGTACTGGTGGCGGCGCCCGTCCGGGAGGACGTTCCGGGCGTCGCGGGCGATCAGCCAGTCCGCGCCCGCCCGGGCGTAGTGCCGCGCGGCGGCGTCGAGCTGCGCGCGGGTGGTGAGGTGGAAGACGTCGTCGCCGCCCATCCCGATGCAGGGCCTGGCCCAGACGTCGCCGCCGAGTGCCGCGAAGGCGTCGGCGGCGGCCTCCGGGCTCGGCCTGGAGAGCGCGATGCTGGGCATGTGCGGCACGCCGTCCCTGACGAAGCTCGCGACCGTGGCGTCCTTCTCGGTGGCCGCCCGCCACGCCTCGGCGTCGGTGCCGAGCGAGCGGGCGCCGAAGCCGCGCAGCCGCCGTTGGCAGCCCTCGAACGCGCGGCGCCGGTGCGGCGGGATCTCGTAGACGATCACCGTGTCGGCGGCAACCGCCCGGCCGCCCGCCTCCAGCCGGATTCCGCCCGCGTCGTCGGCCTCGATCAGACCGCTGCCGCCGGTCATGAAGTGCCGGGCGTCCAGCTGGACGGGTTCCCGGCCGGTCAGCGTCCGCGCGGCGGCGGCGAGCACCTGCCGGCTGCCTTCGGTCGAGCTGTGGTCGGTCAGGAGTACGAGATCGCGTCGGCCCATGCGGACATGCAAGCAATTATGCCGCGACCATGACAAGGAGGCCCCGCACGCCATCCGCCTCCGGCATGGCCGAAACCGCACCGCCCCGGGCGGACGGAGTGACACCCGGAGCCCCGCCGCGGCCGACCGCCCCGCGCCACCCCGTTAATTCGGATGCGTCCGGTCCGCCCCTCCCGCTACCGTGACCCCATGTCTACGCCCCGAATTTCCTAGCCGACGGACCGCTTCCACGCCACCCGTCTGTTCGCTAGCCTTTTCGGAGCGTCATCCCGTGATCACCACCCGTGGTGTCGACGTGCGCGTCGCCGCCCGTCTCCTGCTGTCCGACGTCACCCTGCACATCGCCCCCGGCGACCGGATCGGCCTGGTCGGCCGCAACGGTGCCGGCAAGACCACGCTGCTCGCCACCCTGGCCGGGCAGCTGGCACCCGCCGCCGGCACCGTCACCCGAACCGGAGCCGTCGGCTACCTCCCGCAGGACTCCCGCGCCGCCGACCCGTCGGTCACCGTCACCGACCGCATCCTGTCCGCCCGCGGCCTGGACACCGCCGTCCGCACGCTGCGCGCCGCCGAGGCGGCGATGGCCCGCGCCGGGACGCCGGCCGAGGAACGCCGGGCGATGGACGCGTACGTCCGGGCCGAGGCCGGGTTCCAGTCCCGCGGCGGCTACGCCGCCGAGGCCGAGGCGGCCCGGGTCGCGGCCGGGCTCGGCCTGCCCACCCACCTGATGGGCTCGCCCGTCGGCACGCTCTCCGGCGGCCAGCGCCGCCGGGTCGAGCTGGCCCGCATCCTGTTCGCCGACCACGGCACCCTGCTGCTGGACGAACCGACCAACCACCTGGACGCCGACTCCGTCGCCTGGCTGCGCGGCTTCCTCGCCACCCACCAGGGCGGGCTGGTACTGATCAGCCACGACCTGCGCCTGCTCGCGGAGACCGTCAACCGGGTCTTCCACCTGGACCCGCAGCGCGCCACGATCGACGTCCACAACACCGGCTGGGAGACCTATCTGACCCAGCGCGCCGCCGACGAGCGCCGTCGCACCCGGGAGCGGGCCAACGCCGAACGCAAGGCCGCCTCCCTGCACGCGCAGGCCGACCGGATGCGGGCAAACGTCGCCACCGCGACCACCGCCCGCAGCATGGCCCGCCGGGCCGACCGGATGCTCGCCGAACTCGAACCCGTCCGGCAGGCCGAACGCACCGCCCGGATCCGGCTGCCCGAGCCCACCCCGTGCGGCCGGATGCCGCTCGGGGCGATCAGCCTCGCCAAGTCCTACGGCGGCCGGCCGGTGCTGACCGGACTGGACCTGGCCGTGGACCGCGGCAGCCGGCTGGTCGTGCTCGGCCTGAACGGGGCCGGAAAGACCACCCTGTTGCGCATCCTGGCCGGCCGGGAGACACCGGACTCCGGCCGCGTCGTCCCCGGCTCCGGTCTGCGACTCGGCTACTTCGCCCAGGAGCACGACACCCTCGACCCGGCACTCAGCGTGCGCGACAACCTCGCCGCGGCCGCGCCCGGCCTCACCGACGGCGAACTGCGGCACGTGCTCGGCGCGTTCCTCTTCCGGGGAGACGACGCCGACAAGCCGGCCAGGGTGCTGTCCGGCGGTGAGAAGACCCGGCTCGCCCTGGCCGCCCTGGTGCACTCCGGCGCCAACGTCCTGCTGCTGGACGAGCCGACCAACAACCTCGACCCGGCCTCCCGCACGGAGGTCCTGACGGCTGTGGGCAGCTACCCGGGCGCGATCGTGATGGTCACCCACGACCCCGGCGCCATCGAGGCCCTCCGGCCCGACCGCGTGCTGCTCCTGCCGGACGGCGACGAGGACCTCTGGCACGACGCGTACCTGGACCTGGTCGCACAGTCCTGAGCTCCGACGCCGGCCCGCCGGTCCCCTGCCCGGCGGGCCGGCGTCCGGCGGGCCGCGGCTACGGCTTGCGCGCCTCGATCAGGAAGCGCGCCGAGTGGGCCACGAACGGGCCCTCGGCCCGGATCCGGGCGTCCAGCTCGCGCAGCCGGTCCCGGTAGGCGTCGACGGTGAAGCCCGGGACCATCCAGATCACCTTGCGCAGGATATAGCGGAACTGACGTTTCCGCCCAGCTCAGGGGCATGATCGACCATCCGGAGTCAGCAAAACGTCAGCAAGACTCCCGGAGGTTCCGACCACCATGGCGACCACAGGCCTCACCCGCGGCATGGGCAGCTTCTTCAAGGAGTCCGAGCACCCCGAGTCCCGCTGGAGCAAGTGCCCTCACGAGTACAAGATCAGGTACCGCAACGCGGCGGGCCGTCAGACGGAGGAGTCCGGCTTCGCCACTCAGGACAAGGCCAAGACCCGTCTCGCCGAGGTGTACCACGCGCGAAAGAACTCCCCGCAAAGCCAGCGCAAGGCCGAGCGCGTCCAGAAGTACGGAGGGATGAGTTTCTCCGACTACGTCGCCGAGTGGCTCAAGAGTCAGCGCGACCTGGGTCCCACTTCGCTGCGGAACGTCGACTCCCTTCTGAGGATCCACCTCCTCCCCGCCTTCGGCAGTCGCCGCATGGGCACATTCGACCACAAGGTCGTCGAAGCGTTTATCCAGGACATGGAGCGAAACGGCGTCGGCCTGGCCACCCAGGCCAACGCGTTCATGAGCCTGAAGGCCATCCTGCTCGACGCGCACAGGCTCGGCCTCTACGAGGGCAGCCCGCTCGACGGGGTCAAGTCGCCGCAGTACGACCCGAAGCGTGCGGTGATCCCGTCGCTCTCTCAGTTGCACCAGATCCGGGATGCGGGCGACGACACCTTCCGTCTGATCGCCAACCTCATGAGCGGCTGTGGTCTGCGCAACGGAGAGGTGTACGCCGTCAACATCAACAACATCGTCGCCGACGACGTCTACCGGGTCACCGAGCAAGTCAACCAGACCACCCGGTCCTACGCCCGTCTGAAGCACCGCAAGGCCGGCGAGTACCGGGACGTCCCACTGCCGGCCCGCACCCGGCGCTCGATCGAGGAGTACGCCGACACGTACGGAACCGTGGACGGGTACCTCCTCCGCAACCCCGTGGACATCACCCGGGCTATGCCGCACTACGTCATCGACCGCCAGTGGCGGCGGATCAAGAAGTCCGGCCTCGCCGGCATCCCGGAAGGGATGGTGCTCTACGGCCTCCGTCACTTCTTTGCGTCGAACTGCCTCAGCAACGGCATAGCGATCACCGACGTGGCGGAGTGGATGGGCCACCGAAGCATCGACATCACGTTCGGGATCTACCGCCACCTCATGCCCGGCTCGCTCAGCCGAGCCGCCCAACTCCTCGACCTCGGCCTGGCCACCTGAACACGCGGAGGGCCTGCCCTACCCAGGGCAGGCCCTCCGTCACGCGCGAACGCCGTCAGACCCCCGCTATCCGCTGCTGCTTCACCCACGCCTGGACCTCCGACAGCTTGAACTGGAGCTTCGCGTTCAGTCCGCGGCCGAACTTGTAGGGGCTCAGCCCGACCCGCGGCGCCTCTCGGTACACCCAGGCGACAGACATATTCAGGTAGGCAGCGGTCTGCTTGACGGTCATGAACTGCTCGGGCATGAGTGCTTCTCCCTGGGGGGCGATGAGCACCCGTCGGACAACGGGGCGACCGATCGTCGCCGGATCGGACAGCTTGGCCGAGCCGTCGGCCGGTGATAGGCGTCCCCGGCGAGTGCGGAGCTGTGCCCTGCCGGGTTCGACAGGGCTCCGGCGACGGAGGAGGGTTGTCCCGAACACGGGACGCGGACGCTTGCGGGGGCGGGGCCGCAGAGCACGACGGAGATCGGGAGCGGCAGCGGGCGAGCGCAGCGGGATCGAGTGGACGGAGGTGACGTGGAATCCCACGACGGGGTGTGACCGGGTGTCGGCTGGCTGCGACAACTGCTACGCGCTCACGCTGGCGAAGCGGTTGAAGGCGATGGGCGCTGCGAAGTACCAGAACGACGGTGATCCGCGGACGTCGGGGCCCGGCTTCGATCTCACGCTCCACCCGGACGTTCTGCGGGCTCCGTACGGATGGCGCGGTCCGCGGACGGTCTTCGTCGACTCGATGTCCGACCTCTTCCACGCCCGGGTCCCGCTGGACTTCGTGCGCCGGGTCTTCGCCGTGATGGCGGACACGCCGCAGCACACGTACCAGGTGCTGACCCAAGCGGGCCCGCCGGCTCCGGCGCGTGGCGGACCGGCTGGAGTGGCCCTCCAACGTGTGGATGGGCGTGTCCGTGGAGAGCGCGGAGGAACTCGACCGGGTGGACGACCTTCGCGTAGTGCCCGCCGCTGTCCGGTTCCTGTCCTGCGAGCCGCTGTTGGGCCCACTTGACGGGCTGGAGCTGGGCGGCATCCACTGGGTCATTGCCGGTGGTGAGTCCGGGCCGGGGTACCGCCCCATGGAGGCGGCCTGGACCCGGGACATCCGCGACGCCTGTGTTCAGGGCGAGGTGGCGTTCTTCTTCAAGCAGTGGGGCGGGCACACCCCCAAGGCCGGCCGCCGCCTACTCGACGGCCGCACCTGGGACCAGCTGCCGCTGCCGGTCATGGGGCGATTGCCCATCGACTGGTAGAGCGTCAGCAAGGCCACCGCTGTGCCAGGCTCCGCCGCGGCAGCCTGTAGGACGGCTCGGCACGCCGGCTCCCAGGCCGAGGAGACCGCCGCAAACAGCACCGCGTGAAGGTCCCGGGGATGAGCGCACCTGCGGCAATGCGTGCGACCACCTCCGCCACCACAGCGGGTGCGAATTGCGGCAGTTCCAGAACGTGCTGCAGGCGGTCGGCGAAGGACAGCTCCCGTGCCTGCTCGGGAAGCGGATCGCTCGCGTACCGCGCGCTGCTGACACCCAGCCCGACACCGAGCCGGTTTGCTCGACCGGCTCGATGCCAGCTATGTGTCCCAGCAGGCTCACTGTTGCGTACTGGTGGGCGGCCTTCTTGGTGGTCCGAGAGACCGCCGCGCCGTGGACCTGGGAACTGCGCCAGCCGGCCTGCACCCTGAAGACCCGTGGCGGGCAGGGCTCCAGATGCGTACATCGCTGATCACGCCGGTGAAGTTCTCCATGGACGGCCGTGCCGCACAGGGCCGATCTCCGAGAGCGAACTGGTGGAGGGCTGCCTGCGCTGCCCGTGGCACGGCAGCGAGTTCCGATTGCGGGACGGCGAGGTCGTACATGGCCCGGCCACCGCGCCCCAGCCGGCACTGGAGACGCGGGTGCTCTCCGAGCACCTGGAGGTCCGGCTCCCAGGGCCGGCTGACCGTCCGGGCCGGGGCCCGGACGGGCCCGGCTCACCCCGTGCCGTCCGGCAGCGGGGAGCGCAGCGAGCTGCGTCCGGCCCGCCAGCGGCCGAGCAGGTGGTCCGCGAAGTGCCCGCCGACCACCCCGGCCGCAGCCACGCCGAACGCCACGTCCCGGGCGAACTCGGGCTCGGCCGCGACCAGTTCCTCGATGACCCCGCGCCGCACGAGTTGCTCGTGGACGGCGTCCGCCTCGACGTGTTCCCGGTAGAAGAGGGTGCCGTCCGGGCCGCCGCCGAGCCGTTCCAACGCCGCCGCCAAGCGGGCGGAGCCGGGCGACGAGGTGACCTCCACGGTGGCGAAGTGCCCGACGGCCGCGCCGCGCAACGCCCGGTGCAAGCCGAAGAGCGTCATCAAGTTGACCACGGCCAGGGTCGGCGCTGGCACGAGGTCCAGGTAGTGCCCGTAGCCGGGGTCGAGGCCGAAGGCGACCATCATCCGCTCGAACAGCCGGGCGTGGGCCCGCTCCGGCCGTCCGGCACCGTACTCGTCGTAGAGGATCGCCGTCAGCACCGCCTGTGCGGGCCCGTGGATCCTCGGCAGCATCCACAGCTGCGGGTCCGCCTCCTTGAGGTGGTAGACCGAGCGGTGCACCAGGTACTCGCGGGCGTGCCGGCGCTCGCCCTCGGCGAGCAGGTAGTGCGACGGGCCGGTGCCGTCGGGCGGCTCGGTGAGCAGTGCTTCCAACGCCTCCCTCAAGGGCGGCACTGGCTCCGCCTCCGCGCGCACCGCGGCCAGGAAAGGCTGCTCCAACTCTTTCCGGAATCTCAGGAGTTCGGGATCCCACTCCCAGCCGTCCGGGACCCCGGGCAGCCCGCGGTCGTGGAGCTCGTAGCACAGGTGCAGGGCCAGTTGGTGGTCCTCGCCCCACGGCTCGGTGGGCGGGCCGGACGGTGTGAGCGGACGGCCCGCTCCTGGCGGTCCGGAGGTGAGCAGGGCCGACACCGCAGCCGACAGCGGACCGCGCGGCGTGGGCAGCGCGTTCACCCTTCCTCCCGGCGGCCGTCGGCGCAGGCACAGAGCACCGCGAAGGCGATGGTCAGGGTCAGGGCCCAGCAGCCCGTGAAGACCCACAGAAACGGCGCCTCGGACGTCCCCAGGCCTGCCCCGAGCAGGCCCAGCGACAGCAGCGCGAGCGCCAGGACGGTCCGCGGCCGCACGCCGCGCAGCACGTCCCAGGCCCGGCCGCGCAGGCGGAGCCCGACGACGCGCAGCCGCAGCTCCAGGACGCGGTCGCGGTGGAGCCCCCGTTCGATCCCGCGCAGCTCCATCTGCTCACGTCCGTCCATGCCGTCCGCCTCCTCGCAACGTGGTCCCCGCGGTCTGCCGCTGCGGCTACCCCGGATCCGCGATCGCTAACGCCTCGACCCCGCCCGGAGCCGGGCGGCCAGCAGGTAGCTGTCGTCGTCGGAGCTGGGGCCGCCGAGGCGGGCTGCGATGCGGTCGAGGAAGTCCGCCAGCTCGCGGGTGCCGCGCTTCTCGGCCTCGCGCAGCAGCCGGTCCGGGCGGACAGTGCCCTCGTCGCGGCGGTTCAGCAGGCCGTCGGTCCAGAACAGCACGGTGCCGTCCTCGGGCCGCAGCGGCAGAGCGGTGTCGCGGCAGTGGGTCTCCGGCTGCCCCTGAGGGCGGTCCCGGTGGGGCCTGCGACCGCACCTCGCAGGCCGGCGGGCGGCGGGTTCCCGGCCGCACTCCTCCAGAGCCGCCGTACGCCGCCCGGCCAGCAGCCGCCGCAGGAACAGCCGGGCCGCCGGGCGACCGGCGGGATGCAAGCGGGCCACCGGTTCGGTCGGGTCGACCGGCTCCGTGCGGTCGGGTCGAGGTCGAGCAAGGCATAGGGCCTCACTGGACAGCTCCGGCGGTGATGCAGCAGGTCGAGGACGGCATGTTCGACAGTCTCGCGGCCGCCCGGCAAGTCTGGGCCCGCGGGGTCCGCGACGAGGCCGGGCAGCGCGACGGCGATGGTCCGCCCGTAGGGCTCGACGAGTCTGGGATTGACGTCGGAGGCCCGGCACACCGCCGGGGTGGTGCCCAGATATAGGACGCCGTCTCCCTGACAACGCGGCCGGCGGCGCGGCACCGGGCTCTCCTCAAGCTGCTCGCCTGACGGAAGAAGCCGCGCGCGCATCCTCGGCCCCGCCACCTCTTCGGCCGGTCGCTGACAGGACGGCAGGCGGGCTCTGGTCGGGCTTGGGCGGCAGCGGGGCGCGCGGCTCCGTGGGCTCCGTGGGCTCCGCCACCGGCGGCGGCTGCACGCCGGGCGCGCCCGGCACTTCCGGCCGGCCGTGATCCATCTTGCCCGAGACAGCGTCCGTCACGGCGCCCACGAGCTTGCGCGCAGGGTTGGACTTGCTCATTGGTCCTCCAGACAAAACTCCGGCCCTGCCAGATCCGGGCGGACGAGTCAGCGGCACCCCCGGGCGCCCGGCGCCACTGGTCGGCCGCGAGCGGCGGCCCGACCCAGCGAGACCGCAGGACGTCCGGCCACCGTCTGCCCGGTCCGCAGCGCGTTACACGCCTCGACCGACGCGCCGTGCGTGGCGCCGGGGCACGATGCCTTCCCCGGCATCGACGGTCGTGGCAGGTGCCGCGATGTAGGGCGCCGGGCGGACCAGCGACCCGTGGGTCCGTCGGCGGGCACGGTCACGGAGGGAGACCGCACAGTCGGCCTACCCCCTGGGACCGGCCGGGAGCACCGGAGCTACCACGCCCCGCCCGTGGGGTCCATGCCGCGCGCTTGGCGGCCGCTCGCGGCAGGATGAAGAGACCAGAGCGCTTCCCGCCAGTGGCCAAGATGCTGGACTGGTTCATCTGCCACCACCCCGCCTCCGCACAGCACACCCTCGGCGAGATCCAGCGCGAGGCCGAAGCCCGTCTGAAGATCCCGGCTGACGTCAGCGCTGACGCGCTGCGCAGCGCGCTGAGCCTCGACGGCAAGCTGGAGAAGACGGCCCGCGAGGAGTACCTCGACCGCGTCCTCGCCTCGAACGAACCGTCCTGACCCAACACCCGACCGCCGCGGGGCCGGCCTCCTGGCCGGGCGGCGGCGGTGGGCCTGCGGGGCCGGGTCCGTCCCGGACGGACCCGGGGCGGCCCCGTCCGGGACGAGTTGCCAGGCGCCGCCCCAGACCAGCCTCGGGGCGGCTACCGTCGACACCACAGGGCCCGGCCCGGCGCCGGGAGATGCCGACAGGGAGAGGGGTTGGTGGGGATGAGCGCCCAGCCCGCCGAACGAGGGGGCGGCCGTCTCGGGCTGCCGCCGATGGACACGGTCCAGGAACTGCGCGCCGCGCTGCGCGCCGGCCACGGCTTCCCCGGTGATGCCGAGCGCCTGGACGCGGAACTCGCCGAGCAGCTGCTGCGCCGGGTGCCGATGGACCGGCTCGACCAGGTCGACCAGGTCCCCGCCGTCGTGGACCTGGTCGCGGTCGCCGAGATCGTCGCCGCCTACCGCGGCCGCGTGCTGCTCGCCGCCGACCGGGAGACATCCGACGCCGTCGACCAGGCCGTCGCCGACCTGCTGGCGCGGCAGGGCGCCGAGTGACCGACCAGCACCAGCAGCCGGACCCGGCGGTCGCCGTGGTCACCGACCGCGCCGCCCGGCGCGCCAAGGAGCTCGGCGCCACCGAGGCACTGGAAGCGCTGCGCGCCGAACTCGAACACCGGCCGCGACTCGGCCGCCCGATCCGCACCGTCACCGAGGGCGGCCAGCAGGTCGAGCTGTACTCCACCCGGATCGAGGGCGACCGGGCCAAAGGCCGGCCCGCGCTCAACGTCGTGCACGCCTACGCCCCCGCCCCGCCCTGGCCGCCGACCGTGCGGATCGCAGCCGTCGCCCCCGAAGACCCGCCGCACCCCGCGCTGTAGAGCCGGGCCGGCGTGCCGCGCCCGCTACGCTGCTGCCGGTGCCCGCCGGACCCGAGACGCACAATCCGGGCCATCACCGGCGGGCACCGTCGCGCCGCCGTCGGCCTGGGACAAAGCTGAGACACACCCTGTCCCAGCACGCCCGGTATGCCCGATTCGCTGGGACGGTCCCACCTGAAAACCCCAGGTCACGCTGTTCTGCGTCCGGACCTGGGGCAAGGCTGGGACAACCGGCCGCCGGCCTTCGTTGTCCTCTGACACGTGATCTTGACCGTTTGCCAGCAGATCTTGACCACAGCCTCACGGACAGATGACCG
This sequence comes from Kitasatospora sp. NPDC127067, assembly GCF_042724755.1. Taxonomy (NCBI): domain Bacteria; kingdom Bacillati; phylum Actinomycetota; class Actinomycetes; order Kitasatosporales; family Streptomycetaceae; genus Kitasatospora; species Kitasatospora sp. NPDC127067. Next base: position 89,510 of record NZ_JBHXEM010000015.1, read on the forward strand.
TCACCGGCAAGCGTGCCAGCCCCGATGGGGGTGGCGGCCCTCGGATCGGCCTGCACCGGACACCGTCTGCTGCCATCTCGCGCCGGGCCAGTTCGGCGTGGGGGGCCGTTGGTCAGGGGGCCTTGGTGATGACGGGGTCGATCCACGCGCCGACGTTTTCTTGGTGGCGGCTGTTGCAGGACATGGAGCCGAGGGTGATGCGGAAGACGCCGCGCAGGTCGAGTGTCACGGGCAGCGTGGAGCCGACGGCCATGCTCCGCTCGATTTTTCGCACGCCGTCCAGTTCGACGTAGAGCAGTATCTTGGTGTCGGAGGCGGTGCTGTCCGCCGCACCGAGGGTGGTGGTGAAGGTCGTGTACTGGCGGTCGAGTTGCCACGTGGCGACCGAGCAGCTGGAAGACAGCGTTGTGGAGTAGGCCTGGCCATTGACCTTCTGCGGCCCGCGGTCATAGGGCCCCTGTTCCTCGGCGACGGGCAGCAGATCGTTCACCAGCGAGATCCGGTTTGCCGGGGTGGGTGTCAGCTGGCTCGGTTGACTCGCAGTCGACGGAGCTGGGGTGGCAACCGCCACCGGGGCCGCGGTCACGGTGACTGTCGTTGTGGCCGTCACAGTCTCTGTGACGGTTCTCGCGGTCGGGGAGTTCACCAGAGTCGGCAGCCCGAAAAAGCCCAGAAGCAGACCGGCGACGGCAGCGCCCGCCGAGACCAACGCCGCGATCTCGCCCAACCGGCGGCTGCTGCCAGACACGGGCGCTTCGGGACCTGCCGGGCCAGGGGGCTCGGGGGGCACCGGAGGAAGGCCAGGCGGCGTTGCTGCACTCATATGAGTCCCTCGTTCCGTCAAAGTGGGCCACCGCGGGGCTACCGGGCCTGTCGGCTGCACCCCAGGGCTGTCCGCGAACCCTTGTTCCTGACTGCACGTTAGATGCGATCCTTGCGGATCTCGAACCTCAATAACAGAGGGCCCGTTTCCGATAGGTCCACTCGCGATGCGGGGCACTCGTTCGTCCTGCCCACGCCAGCCCAACGCCTCAGCATCAGCTGTGGTCAAGATCTGCTGACAGACGGTCAAGATCACCTGTCAGAGGACATTCGTCAGAGCTCCCGGAACCGGACCAGCGGCGGTGTCCCGTCTCGCTCGACTTGGACCGTGTCCTATGTGGTGATGCGGATCAGGCGTTTGTAGCAGCACAGGGTGGCGCCGAGGCCGAGAAAGGCCAGGTAGTTGCGGGGATCACGCTCGTAGCGGTGGTTGAGCCGGCGGTAGCCGGTCAGCCATGACGTTGGGTCGGCGGCTTCCGCCGCCTCCACCGCCGCTACGAACGCAAGGCCGACCACTTCGCCGCCTTCGCCAGCATCGCCGCAGCCCTCGTTTCACCCGTTGCCGACAGATGGTGATCCTGCGGGGCCGGGAGGCCGAGGCGGTGGGGACGGTGAGGGTCAGGACGCCGTCCTGCAGGTGGGCCGTGATACGGCCCGGGTCGAGACTGTCAGCCAGCTGGATCCGGCGCTCGCACACCCCGTGGGAGCGCTCGGCGAGCTGGATGCGCGCATTCCCGCCGTGGGGGGCGGGACGGCGTTCGGCCTTTACGGTCGCCACCCGACCCAGTACGTCGACCTCGATCGCCTCCTGCGGGACGCCGGGCACATCGAGCGCGATCATGAAACGGTCGTCCTCGCGCCAGGCGTCCATCGGAATCGGGGCCGGTCGCAACCAGGCCCCGGGGGGCGCCTGGTGAGGCACCGCAGTGCGCATGGACATCGTCGGGCACCTCCGATCCAGAAGCGCTTTGGGTGGTTCGCGCCGGCGCGGCGCGACACGAACCGTTGTAGCATGTCATCCAGACGATGACACTCACCCAGTCAGCGAAAGAGTGACGACATGGATACCCAGGACACCGGCGCGGCCGGGGTGGGGCCGGCCTCGTTCCTGGCCGCCGCCGCCGCGCTGGGCATGATGGACGCCGCCGCCCGCACCGCCCGCCACGCACCCCCGGACGACGCAGGCCAAAGCGATCCACAACAGGCCCTTTCCGCAATCCTGCTGCTACGCCACCTGCGCGAGGAACTCGCCGACTGGGAGACCGGCCTGATCGAGACCGCTCGCGATGCCGGCGCCACCTGGGCCGACCTCGCCGAACCACTGGGCGTCCAAAGCCGCCAAGCCGCCGAACGCCGCTACCTGCGCCTGCGTCCCAGCGCGAACGCCGGCACCGGGGCGGGAAGCACCGGCGAGCAACGCGTCCAGGCCACGCGCGACCAGCGCGCCGCCGACCGCGCGGTGACCACCTGGGCCCGCGACAACGCCGCCGACCTGCGCCGCCTCGCCGGACAGATCGGCGCTCTGGACGGCCTCGGCACACAAGCGGCCCCCACCATAGAGCGCCTCCTGGATGCACTCGGCCACAACGACCCCGCCCGCCTGCTCGCCCCGCTCACCGAGACCCGGCCCCTACTGGAGGCGGAGCACCCGAAGATCGCAGACCGCCTCGATCAACTCACCGCCCGAGCCGACCAGCTACGCGCCGACAGCAACCGGCAGCGCCGCACACCCTCAGCCAGCCCGTGACCACCCCGAGTCACACCCCTGCCGGTCCACGACCCGCACGCCGTGGACCGGCTTACCGCCGCAAGCCCGCACGAGGCGCCTGTGCCCCCACACGGGGCGCGAGTTGACGCCTGACGGCTCGCGGCGTGCAGACCACCCGAATCTTCCGGACGGCGACGGTCGCGCCGTCCCCGATCCCAGCCGACTCCCATGACTCCAGCCGATCTGCAGCAACTGCTCATCGAGCGTGCCCTGGGCATACCGGGCATTACCGGCGCCTGCCAGCGTGACGACGACAGCCCCTACGGACTGACCGTGACCCTGGAGAGCGGCGGACAGGTGTGGTGGACCATCGCCGGTGCCAGCGGCACCGCCCCCACCATCACCACCGGCGACGGTGACGGCGCCGAGAGCGTGGAAGCGCCGGACCTGACGGGCTCGTCGATTCCGGTGGCCCTCGTCGAGCAGGCCCTGGTCGCAGCCGCCATGGCGGCCGACGACCCGGCCGCCGGGATCGTGCGCGTCGACCGGTACAGCACGCGCCCGGACCCACCCGCAGTGCGCTACGGCGCGACGCTGGAGTGCCGCGACGGCTGGAAGCTCTTCCTGTCCTGCTACGGCACCGCCCGACCCGGCACCGCCCGCCCCGAGCAGCCCTACCAGCCCCTCAGCCACATCTGAACACCCCCGGGGCCGGCCACACAGCACCCCGGCCAGCCCCGGCAGCCCGACCCGAGCCCTTCCCGCTACGTGCACACAAAGGAGACGCCTCCCGTGGCCAGCCCGACCGAGACGCTGGAGTTCCAGGCGGAGACCCGCCAGCTGCTGCAGCTGGTGATCCACTCGATCTACTCGAACAAGGACATCTTCCTGCGCGAGCTGATCTCCAACGCCTCCGACGCCCTCGACAAGCTCCGCCTGGAATCCCTCACCGACACCGACCTCGCGGCCGACACCTCGGACCTGCACATCACCCTGGAGGTCGACCGGCAGGCCCGCACCCTGACGGTGCGGGACAACGGCATCGGCATGACCCGCGAGGACGTCGTCGACCTGATCGGCACCATCGCGAAGTCCGGCACCGCCGGCCTGCTGGCCAGGATCAAGGAGGCCAAGGACGCGGAAGCGGCGCAGAACCTGATCGGCCAGTTCGGCGTTGGCTTCTACTCGGCGTTCATGGTCGCCGACAAGGTCACCCTGCACACCCGCCGCGCCGGCACCGAGCAGGGCACCGCGTGGGAGTCCGACGGCGAGGGCACCTACACGATCGCGGAGGCCGGCGGCCTGCCGGCGGGCACCTCGGTCACGCTGCACCTCAAGCCGGCCGACGGCGAGGACGGTCTCGGCGACTACCTCGCGGCGTGGAAGATCCGCCAGATCGTCAAGCAGTACTCGGACTTCATCCGCTGGCCCATCCGCATGGCCGCCGAACCCGCCGCCTCGGACGGTGCCGAGACCGAGGCCGAGGCCGTGGACGGCGCCGAACCCGCCGGCGCGCTCGAGACGCTGAACTCGATGAAGGCCCTGTGGGCCCGCCCGCGCAGCGAGGTGACCAAGGCCGAGTACCACGACTTCTACCAGCAGATCAGCCACGACTGGCAGGCCCCGGCCGAGACCATCCACATGCGCGCCGAGGGCACCTTCGAGTACGAGGCGCTGCTGTTCATCCCCGCCCACGCGCCGTTCGACCTGTTCTCCCGGGACACCAAGCGGGGCGTGCAGCTGTACGTCAAGCGGGTGTTCATCATGGACGACTGCGACGCGCTCATGCCGAACTACCTGCGCTTCGTCAAGGGCGTCGTCGACGCCCACGACCTGTCGCTGAACGTCTCCCGCGAGATCCTGCAGCACGACCGCCAGATCACCGCGGTCCGCCGACGACTCGTCAAGAAGGTCCTCGCCGCCCTCAAGGACATGCAGGCCACCAACCCCGAGGCCTACACCACGGCGTGGGAGCAGTTCGGCCGGGTGATCAAGGAAGGCCTGCTCGAGGACCGCGACAACACCGACGCGCTGCTGCCGCTGGTCTCGGCCGCCTCCACCCACGACGCGCAGAAGACGACCACGCTGCGCGAGTACGTCGCGCGGATGAAGGACGGCCAGGACACCATCTACTACCTGACCGGCGAGAACCGCCAGATGGTGGAGAACTCCCCGCACATGGAGGCCTTCGCCGCCAAGGGCTACGAGGTCCTGATCCTCACCGACCCCGTCGACGAGGTCTGGACCGACCAGGTCCCCGCCTTCGAGGGCCACCGCTTCCAGTCCATCGCCAAGGGCCAGGTCGACCTCGGCGACGACGCCGACACCGACGGCGACGACGAGGCGAAGGCGCAGAAGGCCCGGCGCGAGGAGGAGTTCGCCGACCTCCTCACCTGGCTGCAGGCCACCCTGGCCGAGCACGTCAAGCATGTCCGCCTCTCCACCCGGCTCACCACCTCCGCCGCCTGCCTGGTCGGCGACGCCCACGACCTGACCCCCACCCTGGAGAAGATGTACCGGGCCATGGGCCAGGAACTGCCCACCGTGAAGCGGATCCTGGAGCTCAACCCCACCCACCCCCTGATCACCGCCCTGCACCGGGCCCACGGGGCGAAGTCCGACGACCCGGTCCTGGCCGACATCGCCGAACTCGTCCACGGCAGCGCCCTGCTCGCCGAGGGCGGCGACCTGCCCGACCCGGCCCGCTTCACCCGCCTCCTGACCGACCACCTCACCCACAGCCTGTAACCCTCCCACCGGGGTGCGGCCCGCCGTACGCCTAACCAGCCCGGCCGGCCGCACCCCCGCACCGCTCGGCCGTCCGCGCCCGGCACACGCCACAGGCAAGGGTCGGGGACGCCTCACACGAGTCGCATCGAACCGAGCGTCCCGCCAGAGCCGAGCCTGGCCCGGCGGGACGCGCGTGCAGCACCCGGTTCGGCGTCCACACCCTCTGCGGCACCGCCGCCATCACCCGCTTCGACAGCCGGAAACGAACCCCGGCCACGCCGACGGCCACCCGACCGACCGAGGAGACAGAAGCGTGTACCAGTACACCGACCGCAAGAACCGCACCCTGGCCGACCGCGTCAACGCCGCCGCCGAGCGACGCCTCGACCAGGGCACCGAGCAGGACAAAGGCGCCGCGACGGCCCTGCTGGCCGACATGCTCCGGGCCGCCGCCCAGCACGGCGTCACCCTCGATGTCTTCGACTGGGTCACCGACCTGCCCGGCACGTGCTACCGCGCCATGGCCAGGCGCCGTGACCTGGCCGACCGCGTCAACGAAGCCGCTCAGCGCCGCCCGGACGAGGGCACCGAGCAGGACCGCGCCGCCGCGACCGCCCTGCTGGCCGACATCCTCCACGCCGCAGCGAAACACGGCATCACCCTCGACACCTTCGACTGGGTCACCGACCTGCCCAGCACGTGCTACCGCGCCGTCCTCAGGCACCGCGACCTGACCGACCGCATCAACGAAGCCGCTCAGCGCCGCACCACACCCGGCACCGAGGAGCAGAAAGCCACCGCGACCGCTCTGCTGGCCGACATGCTCCACGCCGCCGCCCAGCACGGCGTCACCCTCGACACCTTCGACTGGGTCACCGACCTGCCCGGAAACTGCTACGCCGCAGTCGTCTCCCCTCTGCACGCGCGAACCACCCAGTGGGCCACGGCCAGTTGAACTCGACGATCCGGGCTACGCCTCACTGTTCCCTTTCACCGACGCTTCGCGCGGGCTGCGGCGGCCCCGGCTCCCCCTGAGACTGGAGAACGCGCACGCGCAGAGCGGCCAAGGACGAAAGCCGTGTGCTGAGACCCGAGTGCCCCGGCGATACCGCTATCGCCCCGCCTGGGATCACGTGAAATACCGTGCTCTGAGAACCTCCAGATGCCAGAGTTCCGCGGCCCGCTGGCGCGCTCCTGTGACGTTCCAGCAGATGAAACCGTGCCAGCGGGCCCGCCAACGCGCCACGGACCAGGGGTGCCCGGTACGCCGAGACCGGTTCTGATGCACCTGGGCGGTCTCGGTCACGAAACCGGTAACTCCCGTCCCCCGTAGCCGGTTACGGAATGCCGCTGCGAGACACCGATGGGCGCAGGTGGGGCGGGAGAGGCGGGAGACCTGCCAACACGTGCCACCCCAGAGCCGGTCCTGTCCCCCGAGGATCCTGTCGCAGAGGCCAGCGCAGCGCCTACACAGGCGGCCTGTCCCCTGTGCGGACGGTACGCCCCGGGGCCCGCACCTATCTGGGTGCACCTCGCCCGCGGCCCAGGCGCACGCCGCCGAGCACCAGGGCTGCGACGAACAGCACGGCGCCGATGACGAGCAGCCACAGCAGGCCCTTCACGAGGGCGCCGACGAAGCCGAACACCACGGCGATGAACAGGATGAACAGGAACAGGGCCATGCCGGTGCCTCCCTTGGTCAGTCGTTCCGCTTCAGGGCGCCTTTCACCCGGTCGGCGGCGCCTTGTACGGCGTCCTTGACATCGTCCGCGGCCTGCCTGACCTTCGAATCGACCTGGTCGGCCTGGCCCTCGCCCTTGAGCTCCTCGTCACCGGTCAGGTCACCGACCTTCTCCTTCGCCTTGCCACCCAGTTCCCGCGCCTTGTTCGACAGGTCGCTCATCAGGTCCTCCAGTCGTCCGCCGGGCGCCGCAGCCTCACCGCCCCTTCTTCACCCCTTTTTACCGATATTCGTCCGTTCATGCGCGCGGGACGGATCAGCGGCCGTCCGGGCCGGCAAGGGCCAGACGGCGGCGACAGAAGCGCGTAGCCGCGGGGGGAGTAGGAGGTAGGTGAGGAAGCCGTCGTGAGCTGATCACCGACGAGGGCTGTAAGGACGCAGGAGGCATCCCAGCGCGCGGCGACACGGCAGAAAGCCAGGAACCGGGACGCCGAATCGACACTGCGCCAGCTGCTCCCTGGGCTGCCCGGTGGGCAGGTCAGCGCGGTGATCGCCGCGCTGGCAACGCTGAACGCCGCCCTGGTCGAGGCCACGCCGGGCCCCGGCTATCCCGAGCCCTGAACGCACCGCCGCGGGCCGACGCGCACGGTACCCGCCCTGCCGTTGACGGCGTCGGAAACGGCCTACTCACCCGGCCTCCCCGCTTCGTTGATCGTCGGACGGCCTGAGGTCGAGCAGGTCTGGGGGGAAATCGCGGATTCTCATCAACACCTGGCCGCTCCGGTTCCGCCGGGCCCTTGCCCGGGCTGCGCCCAGGCATGCCGCCGGCCTCCACCGGCCGCGCCCGCCGCTACTGCACCGACTGGTGCGCTCGCAGGACCCGGGTCTGAGCCCGGGCGGGGATGGCTGCCGGGCTGGCTGCCCGAGCTGGCGAATGCCGCGTGACCTGACCGCCTCCCGCGCCGCCCGTGGGCCAGGTCGTGGCGGAGGGCGTCGAGTCTGGCCAGGCAGGCGTCGACGGTGGCAATGGCGTCGCTGCTGTGCTCGCGGATGCGGCGTTCGATGGCGGCGAGCCGGTCTTCGATGTGCTGCCAGCGGTCTTCGGTGATGAGGGGGTCAGGTTCGTCGTTGGTCGCTGTCATGGCGGAGGCGGTCGGTGCGGTTGGTGAGGTCGTCGAGGCGGGCAGCGAGGTCCGGGTGGGCGGCGGCGAGGTGGGGTCGCATGTCGGCGAGGGGCGCTATCAGGTCGGCCGGGTCGGGGGCGCCGAGGGCGGTTGTGAGCTCGGTCAGCGCTGGGCGGGCCCGGGGTGTGAGGCCGGGCGCGGCAGTGATCTGGGCGGCGAGGACGCGCAGGTCGGCTGCGTTGTCGCGGGCCCAGGCGGTGACAGCGCGGTCGGCGGCCCGGCGGTCGCGTACGGCTTTGACGCGCTCCGCTCCGGTCTCCGCGTCGGTGGAGCCGCTGTCGGCGGGGCGCAGGCGCAGGTAGCGGTTCTCGGCGGCCTGGCGGCTGGCGACGCCCATGGGCCGGGCGAGGTCGGCCCAGGTGGCGCCACCGGCGCGGGCGCTCTCCACCAGGCCCGCCTCCCAGCCGGCGAGCTCGGTGCGCAGTTCGCGCAGCAGCACCAGCGCGGCCAGGGCCGGCCTCGGTCCCTCGTCCGGTGCACCGGCGCCGGGCCGGGCGGCCGGGCTGGTGTTCTGGGCGGTGCGGACGGCGTCGTCGATGGCGGCGAGCGCCGCAGTGGCGGCGAGGAAGGACGCCGGTCCTGTGGGTGGGCTGCCGCCGGTGGCGGGCGGGTCGGGCCGCTTTCCCATAGGTGTCACTCCTTTGGCGACTTCGCTGCTTGTCATCGGATGGATGACATGCTAGAACAGATTCAGGTGAAGCGCACTGGCTCCCATCGATCAGTGGAGGTGTTTCGCGATGCTGATGCGCACTGACCCGTTCCGCGAGCTGGACCGTCTGACCCAGCAGTTCCTGGGCACGAACGGCACCTGGTCCCGGCCGGCCCCGATGCCGCTGGACGCCTGCCGTGTCGGCGACGAGTACGTGATCTGCTTCGACCTGCCCGGGGTGGACCCGCAGGCGATCGACATCGACGTCGAACGGAACATGCTGACGGTCAAGGCTGAACGCCGCCCCCGCCACGAGGGCGACAATGTGAAGTGGGAGCTGTCCGAGCGACCGCTCGGCGTGTTCTCCCGCCAGGTCATGCTCTCCGACACCCTCGACCCCGCGGGGATCAGCGCCGACTACGACGCCGGCGTACTGACCTTGAAGATCCCTGTCGCCGAGAAGGCCAAGCCCCGCAAGATCGAGATCAGCCATAGCGGAAGCCGCAAGCAGATCCAGGCCTGACCGGCCCCCGGACCGCCGTCCCGCACCGCCAATCCCCCGGGCCCTGCGGGACGGCCACCCCACCCAGCCACGACCCGCCCGGCCCAGCGGCCCCTGCACACCACGGCGTCCCGGGCCGACAGCTAGAGACACCATGCACGACCAAGGGCACGACCCCTTCGTGGTCCGGGCGGACGGCGAGATCGACCTCGGCACCGCCCCCTCGCTGCGCCGTGCCCTGACCGCCGCGCTCAAGTCACATCGGGAGGTGGTCCTCGACCTGTCGGAGGTGACGTTCATGGATTGCGCGGGCCTGGGCGTCCTGGTCCAGGCCCACAACCAGGCCGACCGGTGCGGCGGGCGCCTGGCCCTTCGCGGCGCCGGCCGCTGCGTGGTCCGGCTGCTCAAGCTCACCGGTCTGAACGGGCGCCTGATCGTCGAGCCCTGACCGGGCGCCGACGGCGTTCGCGCCCGTCCTTGGGACAGAGGGAGAACTGTGGTGACTCTTCGATGGGAGGCGTTCCTGGAGGAGATCCGGGAACGCGGTGAGTACGACACACCCCAGGAGGCCGAGCGGGCGGCGCGTGTCGTTCTGGCCCTGCTCGGCGCCCACCTGGCGGGCGGTGTGCGCGCCGAACTGGCCGCCCGCCTGCCGGAGACCATGGCCCTGGTCCTGCTCAGCCCGCTGCGGGCGGTCGAGCCGCTCAGCCCGGAGAGGTTCGTGCGCGCGACGGCGGCCTGGATCGAGGGCGCCACCGAGACCACCGCCCTGTGGGACATCGGCGCCGTCCTCAGCACCGTGGCCGACGCGGCCGGCGACGACCTCATCGAGCGTGTCCTGCTCCAGCTGCCGCCCGGCTACGACCTCCTGTTCGGCCGCCCCCAGCCCGGCCACCGGCCCTGACCCCTACCTTCGCGCCGCCGTACCGCCAGCGGCGGCCCACCCCTGGAAGGCCACCACCGCCATGACCCGGTACCGTCTCCTTCTCCAGCAGGTCCGTACCCTCGGCCGCTACACCTCCGACGAGGAGGCCGAACGCGTCCTGCACGCTGTCCTGGCCGTCCTCGGCTCCCAGCTCACCGGCGAGGAGCGCTGCGACGTCGCCGCCAGCCTCCCCGACCGGGCCCGCGCCGTCTTCGCCGCCCAGATCCCCCTGCCCCAGCCGGTCGCAGCGCCCGCCTTCGTCGAAGCCGTCGCCCGCGCCCTGAACACCAGCCTCACCAGCGCCCGCTGGGACGCGTCCTCCGTCCTGGCCGCCCTCAACGACCTCGCCGGCGACCACCTCACCGACCGCCTCCTCGCCGGCCTTCCCCGCGGCTACGCGCTCCTGTTCGGCCGCGCCGACCTCACGATCGCGGCCTGACCCGGGGCGGCACTACCGGCGCCGGCCACCGGCCACACAACGTGGCAGGGTGGCCGGCGCCGGGCCGTTCAATCCGGCCAGCGTCGGCCTCCAAGCGCTGACCGACGACGAGAGACCGACCGCCCCCGCCGGGCGCCCGGTTCGAGTCCGGCGCCACGGTGGTGCGCCGCGACATCGACCTCGGGCAGGTGCGAACGGCCCAGCCGTGCCGGGCGCCGGCCGACACGGGCACGGTGCCGGAGCCAGTTGGCCTGCGGAACCCGCTCCCTCGCACCGGCCAGCCAGGGCGAGCGCGCATTTCGCAGCAGCCGCGACGCCAGGCCCGGGGTCGACCTGAACGCCTGGCCGGGCAGGGTCGCGAGTGCGTTCCGGCAGGAGTCACCTCTGCCCGTGGTCGCCGGATGGGCGGGTGGTGTCGAGGGCGTCGCGCAGGGCGTACAGGTCGGCGATGGTGGCCTGTTCGGCGAAGCGGGCCAGCAGCCGGCGGACGGGGCGGTCGTCACCGTTGCGCACGGCCTCGGTGATCGCTTCGATCAGGGCCGCCTGTCCGTTCCGGGCCGTCTCTGGTGCTGTGGGCACCAGCTCTTCCACTGCCGCCTCCATGCGGTGTGTCGCTCGTTTCTTCGGGCGCACGGCGGCGGCTCGGGGGGTTGCCGCCGCCGCGCAGCGGAAGACTACCTCACACACGGGTGCCGCAAAATCTATGCGCGCCGGAGTAGACATTGCTCGTGGGTGGGTCTAACGTTTCTCTCGTAGACAGCAGTCGGCGATACCGGCCAGACACGAACTGGCCGGGGTTGTTGGACCGAAGTTCGCAGTTCGGTCCGGCAGTGGAGTTCCGAAGCCAGGCAGGCGCAGGACGGCGACGGGACTGGCTGCCGGACCGGGCGGCCCGCAGGCATCAGGGGCCACCAGCGGTACCGAGCAGTGCGCAGTTCAGTGAGTGCAGTACCCGGCAGTCGCCAGACAAGCAGGACCTCGGCAAAGGCGCCCAGACTGCGGGCGCGCGTGCCGAGGAGTCCGGGCAGTGGGGTTCCAGGCCACCGCAGACGCGGGGCGGCCGGCGGGCCCGGGCTGCCGGACCGGGTGGGCCGTCACGGCCACCGACCAGCAGGACGCAGTTCAGCAGGTGCAGTACCAGCAGTACGAAAGTGACAGTTCAGTACAGAGGATGAACGGAGGGCGCAAGCGCCATCAGGATCGCCCGGCCCGTGAACACTCGCCCGGGCGGACACCGCAGACCCCAACGCAAGGACGGTGGTTTCCGGTCACGCATTCGCGATCCCCGCACACCCCTCCCCCGGGGCAGTGCGGAAGTAGAAGGACCGGCCCAGGCCGGTAGATGGTGTTGTTCCCCTTCGGGGCCCCGGAGCCGACACGGCCCCGGGGCCCCTCGACGCGTTCTCCCCGAGAACCAGAGAGGTGCAGTGACTACAACGGCCAGCCCCGACACACCCGACAAACTCGACGACGACGACTACCCCGCCTACACCATGGGCCGCGCCGCCGAAATGACCGGCACCACCCCCGGCTTCCTACGAGCCCTCGGCGAACACCGCCTCATCACCCCCCTACGCTCCGACGGCGGCCACCGCCGCTACTCCCGCTACCAACTACGCATCGCCATGCGCGCCCGCGACCTCGTCGACCAGGGCACCCCCATCGAAGCCGCCTGCCGCATCGTCATCCTCGAAGACCAACTCGAAGAAGCCCTGCGCATCAACGAGCAACTCCGCCGCACCCAACACCACCAGGAACCCGCCGCGGACACCTGACCGGACCGGCAACCCGGCCACAGCTCCCTCCAGCCGCACGGCCACGCCGCAGGGGCCGGATCGGGGACGGCCTCGCGCTGCACGCTCTGGCCGTCGCCCCGGACGGCAACACCGCAGCGCGGCACAAGACGTGGCGACTGGAGGGCGCGGCCGGGCTGGACGCCGCCGGGCGCGTCCTCGGGATGGTCCGCTCGGAGATGGACGGCACCGCCCGGGGCGCCGGCGCCTTCCGCCTGCCCGCTGTGCCCTTCGTCTCTCCGGCCGGGGCCGTCAGCGGCTCCACCCCGACACCCGGGCCAGCGGTCACGACACCCCACTCGAGGCTCAGCGACTCCTTGCAGCGGGGACGTAGGGCGTCGAGCCGGGCGGCCGCTCGGCCTGCCGTGGTCCTCAGGAATCGGAGTAGCTGAGGTCCCCGACCGTCCAGCTGCTGACATCCTCGATGGCGATGCGGTACATGCCGCCGGTGTGGGGCAGCCCGAAGTCGCCCTGAAGGATCTTCGCCCGGTGGAGATGCAGATGGGTGGGCCGTGCGGGCGGGCCGTCGGCGGGCGGGGCAAAGAGAGCGGCGAACGGCTTCAGGTGCTCCGAGGCCTGGAGGACCTCCGCCACCCGATCCAACCACAGGGTCACCGGCGCGAGCCTGCCGGTGATCACCGCGCCGGGGACCACCACGGTCAGGGACATCTGATTGCTGTGCTCGGACTCGACCATCGCGGCGATGTCGACGAGCAGCCCGTCAGGGTTCGACATGCCCACCAGAATAGGACACGGCCTCCGCGGCGCCCACGGGCCGGGGCAGCGGCCACGGCGACCACGGGCCTTGCGCCTGCTGCACGGCACGGCGCTACATGGCGGCGACCTGACACGCCGATCGGCTGCGTCGTGGTGCGGGGCAGTTGAGAGCAGCCGTGAGGGTCGGGGCATCGCCCGGATCGTACGGGCCGGCGGTGACGAGCAGGTCGGCTCCGAGGGCGGTGACGGTGAAGCCCTCGGAGCCGAGGACCTCCGCCAGGGCCAGCATCAGCGCGCCGCGGATGCCGCGGAACTCGGTGCGCCCGGCGGCGTCGGCGGGATGCGGGCAGGCGTGGAGGGTCGGTCCGATCAGGTCCTGGCCCGGGCTCCATTCCAGCACCAGGCCGATCCCCGGACGCCGCCGGGCGCAGAGCCCGGCCACCTGGGGCGGCGCCAGTTCGAACCCTCGGAGGGAGAGCACTGCACAGACGGACTCAAACAGATGTTTGTCATCCACGCGCAGAGTTTATCGCCTGCCCAGCCCGCAGCCAGCCGCCCTTGACGTTTCGTCACATGCTGTTCCAGCCATGGCCGGCGAGGCTACAGGGCCGGAGCTGCGGATTCCCGTTCGACCCGATCGGGGTGCGCGTCCCCTGGACGGCGTGCCGACGCGGCGAGCCAGGGGCGTACCGCAGGGGTCCGCACACGCGCGGCACACTCGGCGGAGAGCCGCGTGCGCCCTGGGTCAGAGTTTGAACATCGCGGCGTAGGGCTGGGTGATGCGTTCCCGCCGCGATCCGAAGTCGACGAGTACCGCGATGTCGCTGTCGCCTTCGACGCCGATGGCCCGGCCGAGGCCGTACGTGTCGTGGGTGACGCGGTCGCCGACGGCGAAGTGCTTGCGCGGCGCTTCGATCCGGGCCTTGAAGGGACTGGTGGGCAGGACACGGCGGACTGCTGCAGATTTCGTCATTCCCTGCAGTATGCGCCGAAAGTCGCGGGAGCGGGACTTCTCGACGCACTCAATTTCGGAGCTACGACAGGAATTTCGCGCAAGCCGTCCAGCGCGCCCCCGGATGGCGCCGGTGGGCGTGGTGCGTCGCTTTCACGGGTCTGGCGCGGCCAGGGCAGGCGCTGCGCACCCGCGCGACTCGCCTTCCCCGGGGAAGGCGAGTGGTCGGCGCCGAAGGAGTACGGGTGATCGCTCAACCAGGCCACTCTCCATGTGTGTTGGTGGTCCTGTCGCCTCGCGGCCGACGGCCCCGGGGGAAGGCTCCCGGAGAAGTGGGGGTGAAATATCCACCCGCGACGGGCCTGGGCCTGCTAGAGTCGCTTTAGTTGCAGTAGTGGTTCCCATGAACTTTGTGTGCGCCTGCTGATGTTTCGCAGGCGCCTTTTTGTTTCCCGGCTCTTCCCCGGGTGGGTGCTCATCGCGGCGACTCGAAGCGCGCGCTGTGCGGGCTTCGGACAGCCCCTTGAAGGAGATTTCTTTATGGCTAATGGCACTGTGAAGTGGTTCAACGCGGAAAAGGGCTTCGGCTTCATCGAGCAGGAGGGTGGCGGCCCGGACGTGTTCGCCCACTACTCGAACATCAACGCCAACGGCTTCCGTGAGCTGCTCGAGGGCCAGAAGGTCGAGTTCGACGTCACTCAGGGCCAGAAGGGCCCGCAGGCCGAGAACATTCGTCCGCTGTAGTTTTTCTGCCACGGCACCCGCCTGGTAGCGAGGGGCCCGCACCGCGTACATGATGCCCGGTGCGGGCCCCTCGGCATTGCGCCACGACGCGCTTCCCCGGCTGATTCCGGCCCCCTGGCTCCGCCACCGGCGGCCATCCCCACGCGAGACGCACAGCGCCGCGTCCGGATCGCCGCCCTGCCGTGACACCCCGCGGTTCGAGGTTCTCCGCTCCCGCCCTCCGCGGCGAGCGCCGACCTCAAGGTGACGTGCCGCACGGTTCCACCGTCCACGCCCCGCACTCCACACTTCGGCCCGTTCCTTGCGGCCTCCTGCCGGCGCCCCGCGCTGCGGAGCTTCCTCGCGACGTGCCGCCCCAGGAAGGTCTCACATGAACCGCTCCAGCCGCTCCCCGTACCAGAACGCCAACTCCCGTTCCTCGTCCTCCTCCCGCTCCGGCGGCAGCTCCTTCTACGGCGACCGGCCCGCCGGCGGCCGTGGCGGCCGCCAGGGTTCTTCTCCGCAGGGCGAGTTCGCGATGCCGGTGAGCACCACCCCGGCGCTGCCGGCCGTCGAGGCGTTCGACGCACTGGACATGCCGAAGGCCCTGCTCTCCACCCTGACCCGTCAGGGCGTCACCGAGCCGTTCCCGATCCAGGCCGCGACGCTGCCGAACTCGCTGGCCGGACGCGACGTCCTCGGACGTGGACGGACGGGCTCCGGCAAGACCATCGCGTTCGGCCTCGCGGTGCTGGCCCGCACCGCCGGCCGGCGCGCCGAGCCGCGCCACCCGCTGGCCCTGGTGCTGGTCCCCACCCGCGAGCTCGCGCAGCAGGTCACCGACGCCCTCACCCCGTTCGCCCACGCGGTGCGGCTGCGGATGGCGGCCGTGGTGGGCGGGATGTCGATCGGCCGCCAGGCCCACGCCCTGAACCAGGGGGCGGAGGTCGTGGTGGCCACCCCCGGCCGGCTCAAGGACCTGATCCAGCGCGGCGACTGCCGGCTGGACGGGGTCGGCATCACGGTGCTCGACGAGGCCGACCAGATGGCCGACATGGGCTTCCTGCCGCAGGTCACCGAGCTTCTGGAGCAGGTCGCCGAAGGCGGCCAGACCATGCTGTTCTCCGCCACCCTGGACCGCAATGTCGACCGCCTGGTGCGGCGCTTCCTCAAGGACCCGGTCACCCACTCGGTGGACCCGTCCGCGGGAGCGGTCAGCACCATGGAACACCACGTGCTGCACGTGCAGAACTACGACAAGAACGCCACGATCGCCCACATCGCCTCCCGCGACGGCCGGGTGATCATGTTCATCGACACCAAGCACGGCGCCGACCGCCTGGTGGACGACCTGCTCGCCAACGGCGTGAAGGCCGCCGCCCTGCACGGCGGCAAGTCCCAGCCGCAACGCACCCGCACCCTGGAGCAGTTCCGCACCGGCCAGGTCACGGCCCTGATCGCCACCAACGTCGCCGCCCGCGGCATCCACGTCGACGGCCTCGACCTCGTCGTCAACCTCGACCCGCCGAGCGACCACAAGGACTACCTCCACCGCGGCGGCCGCACCGCCCGGGCCGGCGAGTCCGGCACCGTCGTCACCCTCGTCCTGCCCAACCAGCGCCGCGAGATGGCCCGCATGATGACCACGGCCGCCATCACCCCCGTCACCACCAGGGTCAGCGCCGGCGACGAGGACCTCGCCCGCATCACCGGCGCCCGCGTGCCCACCGGCATCCCCACCGTGATCGCCGCCCCCGTCGTCGAACGCCCCCGCCGCAGCCCGTCCACCAGCCGTAACCGTCGAGGACGCCCCGCCCACGCGGCCGGTGACACCCGCGCGACCGGCGCGGGCCGCGACAACCAGGGCTCCTCCGACCGACGCCGGGCACCCCGGCGCGCCGCCGTCTCCGCGTAGCACCCCTCCCCCGACGGGCCGGCTCACCGCACCGACCCGGCCGCCCCTCCCTGACGCCCGAGGGCCGCGGCCGGGGCGGCTACTCGCGTGACCACTCGGTCTCGGCCTGGGGCTCGCCGACCGTGTGCCGGCCCTCCCAGACCCGGACCCTGATCGCCCGGGGGCCGGGCGCGGGTCTGGAGAGGGTACGGACGAACACGTCCCGCAGATGATTGGCCGCCTGCTGGGGCGGCCCTTCGTATTCGACGGGGTCCGGCATGGGAGCACCGTCCCGCCGGGACCAGCGGCCGTCGTCGTCCTGCGTCTCGAGAATCCACCGGTAGTACCGCATCCTGGCCTTCCGCGACGACGGGCCCGTGTCAGAACACGACCGTAGGGGCCCGGCAGGCCTCCGGCGACCGGAGGACTTCCACCGGCACCGAAAGCATCGGCCGGTGGTCGCACCGGGTCGCCCTTCCGGCACGCCCGGCAGGGTGCCGACGGCACCCGCCGGAGGGAGAGAGGCCGGGCGCCCGATTCCCCGACCCGCCGAGCTACGGCGATCGGGTTCTCACAAACCCCGACGGCTCCGGTTTCCGCAGCGATCGCGTCCGTCCAGGTGACCTTGAGTGCCGCCGGCTCCTCTTCGTTCGCACACAGCACTACGGTGCTGGACGACCCGCCGGCGCATTTCGGAGGCCGGCGCGGTACGGGCGGACGACGCGCTCGGCGCCGCCGGCCACCGCCCCTTCGAGGTCGTGAGCCGACCGGGCCGTCCCCCGACCGGGCGACACCGCTCGGGCGGCGTCCGCGACCGGCCGGCCGCCCGGGTGCCCGGCCCACCGGCGGCGATGCCGACGGGGACCGCGAGGTTCCTCAACACGCCCTTCTTCTCCCGGCGTTGGGAAGCGGTACGGTGCGCGGATGCATACACGTGTGACGGGTATCGCCGTACGGGGCGGCCGGATGCTGCTGCTGAACCAGGACACCGAGGGGCCGCGGAGGTGGTCCCTGCCCGGTGGGAAGGTCGAGGACGGTGAGACCTTGGCCGGAGCGCTGCGCCGGGAGATGCTCGAGGAGACCGGACTCGAAGTCGAGGTCGGTTGCCTGCTGTACGTCTGCGACGTCACGGCCGCCGGCGTCGTGCACATCACCTTCGAGGTCGCGGTGACCGGCGCCCGGATCGGCGACGTCGCCGACGGCGCGGACACCCGGCCGATCCGGGGCGTGGAGTGGGTGAAGCTCGACGACCTTCCCGCTCACGGCTTCTCCGAGCGGTTCGTGAAGCTGGCCAGGGCCGACTGGCCGGGTGCCGGCACGTACATGGGGCCGAAGTCGAACATCGGGCTGTGACGAGTGCGAGGACGGTCGCCCGGGAGCCCGTCCCGGCCCCCGGTGCCCAGCGGAGCGGCCACGCCGCGAGGCCGCGTTCCGCGGGGCGACCTCGTGGCGTGGCAGCGTGGTGGCCCGGCTACTTGACCGAGCCGGCGGTGAGTCCGGAGACGACGTGGCGCTCGATCACCGCGAACAGGACGACGACCGGCACGATGGCCACCAGCGAGGCGGCGAACACGTAGTTCCACTGCACGCTGTAGGCGCCGATCATGTTGTTGATGCCGACGGTGAGCGGTTGCCGGTCCGGCGAGTTGGTGAGGGTCAGGCCCATGATGAACTCGTTCCAGGCCGAGATGAACGTGAAGATCACGGCGGTGACCACGCCGGGCAGCGCGAGCGGCAGGGTGACGCGGAACAGCGCGCCGATGCGACCGTTGCCGTCGATCATCGCGGCTTCCTCCAACTCCCTGGGGATGGAGCCGATGTAGGCGCTCAGGATCCAGATCGCGAAGGCCAGGTTGAAGGCGGCGTTGGCGAGCACCAGGACGATCGGGGTGTCCAGCAGGTCCAGTGCGAAGAACTCCCGGTAGAGGCCGACCTGCAGGGCGGTGGGCTGGAACATCTGGGTGACCAGCACCAGCAGCAGGAAGGCCTTGCGGCCGCGGAAGCGCACCCGGGCGGTGTAGTAGGCGGCGGGCAGGGCGACCAGCAGCACCAGCAACGTCGAGCCTCCGGCCACCAGCAGGGTGGTCCGCAGGTTCTGGCCGAGCGTGGTGTCCGTCCAGACCTTGGTGAAGGAGGAGAAGTCGAAGTGCGTCGGCAGGTAGGAGTTGTCCCGCAGCTGGCCGGCCGGGCGTCCGCCGGTGATCAGCATTTCGACGTACGGGAGCACGAAGAGCGCGGCGAGCGCCCAGGCCAGCGCGGTGAGCAGGACGGTCCGTGCGCGCGGGCGGTGCTTCGCCGGCGGCGACTGAAGGATGGTCATCAGCTCTCCTCCCCGTTCCAGCGGCTGACCTTGAGGAAGACGATCACCATGAGGATCACGACGCCGAAGTTGACCACGGACATGGCGGCGGACTCGGCGACGTCGTAGCCGCGCAACATGTACATGAACACGGTGGTGGTGGCGGTGTCGGCGTTCGGGCCGCCCTGGGTCATGCCCCAGATGACCGGGAACGAGTTGAAGACGTTGATCAGGTTGATCACCAGACCGACCAGGAAGGCCGGGCGCAGCAGCGGCAGGGTGACCTTGCGGTAGGTCTGCCAGGGCGTGGCGCCGTCGACCCTGGCCGCCTCGTAGACCTCTCCGGGGATGGTCTGCAGTCCGGCCAGCAGGGTGTAGGTGGTGAACGGCAGCGAGACGAAGACGGCGACGAGGACCAGCCAGGGCTTCGCGTGGGCGGCGTCGCCGAGCCAGGCCCGGGAGTGGTCGATCAGGCCGAGGTCGAGCAGCAGCCGGTTGAACACGCCGGCGACCTGGTCGAGCATCCAGCGGAAGCCGATCGCGGTCATCAGCACGGAGGCGGCCCAGGGGGCGACGAGCGCCCAGCGGGTGACGCGACGGCCGGGGAAGTTCTGGTTGAACAGCTGGGCCAGCGCGAGCGAGATCAGCATGGTCAGGCCGACGACGACGACCGTCCAGACGACGGTCCAGGTGAGCACTCCGGGCAGGCGGGGGTCACCGAAGAGCTTGCGGTACTTGATCAGACCGGCCGGGCCGTGGTCGGTGCCGGTGGTGTCGATCCTGCGCAGTGAGGTGGTGACCATCTCGACGACCGGCCACACGACCACGCCGAGGATGAGCACGATGGCCGGGGCCAGCCAGGGCAGTGGCCCGAGCCGTTCGAACAGGGAGCGGCGCCCGGGCGCGGGGCCCGCGGGCGGGGCCGACGGACTCGTCGGCGGCGCGGCCGGCCGGGCGGGGTCGCCGGGCCGGGCGTCTGTGCTGCTGGGGAAGGACACGGTGTGGGGATTCCTTGTGCGCTCGTCAGGGTCACTCGCCGGCCTGCTGCGCGGCCTTCTGGAGCGCGTCGAGGGTCTTCTTCGGGTCGCCGACCGCGCTGCCGATCTGGGTCTTGATCTGCGCGGAGACCGCCGGCCAGGTCGGGTCGCTGAGGGGGTAGAAGGTGGCGGTGGGCAGGATCTGCAGGAACGGTGCCAGGGCCTTCTCGTCCGGGTCCGCCTGGAGTGCGGTGAGCGCGGACTGCGTGACCGGCAGCAGGCTGTACTGCTTGTCGAACTTCACCGCGTTGTCCTTGGCGTAGGCGAAGTCGAGGAAGGCCTTGATCTGCTCCTTGTGGCCGCCCTTCTTGAAGGCCATCATCCAGTCGGCGACTCCGAGGGTGGCCTTGCCGGTGCCGTCCTTGCTGGGCATCGCGGTCCAGGTGACGTCCATGGCCTTGACGTCGTTCAGCTGGGTGGGGATGCCGTTGAGCATGCCGACCTTGCCGGAGGCGAAGTCCTTGGCCAGGTCGGTGCGGTTGACGGAGGCCGGGCTCTGCTCGGTCAGACCCGCGTCCACCCAGCTCTTGAGCTGCCCGAAGGTGTCGACGTTGGCCTGGGAGTTGATGCTGTACTGGCCCTTGGCGTCCTGGTAGCCGCCGTGGTTCTCCAGCATCCAGATGAACGACTCGCCCTGCGCCTCCTCCTTGCCCAGCGGCACGCCGAGCGGGATCTCCACGCCCGCGTTCTTCAGCGCGGTGGCCGCGGTGGTGAGGTCGGCCCAGGTCCTGGGCGGGTTGGCCGGGTCGAGGCCGGCCTTCTTGAAGAGCTCGTTGTTGATCAGGAACATCCGGGCGCTGGAGATGAACGGGATGCCGTACTGGGTGCCGTCCTGCTCGCCGGCGCGCGCGATCGCGGGGAGGAAGTCCGCCGTGGTGCTGCCGGAGAGCACGTCCTGGGCCGGGTAGAGCTGGCCGTTCTTGGCGAAGTCGGCGTAGCCGCCGGTCTGCAGGATGTCCGGCTGGTTGCCGTTCTGCACCATGGTCTTGACCTGGGTGTCGATGTCGTTCCAGTTGATGACCTGAAGGTCGACCTTGATCCCGGGGTTCTGCTGCTCGAAGGCCGAGATCACGCCCTGCCAGTACGTCTGACTCGGGTTCTGGCCGTTGGAGCCGTAGTCGGCGGCGACGAACCTGATCGTCGTCACGCCGTCGGCGGAGGTCGAACCGGAGGCCGAGCCCTTGCCGCATCCGGACAGCGCGAGCGTTCCGGCCAGGGTGGCCGCCGACAGGGCGAGAAGGCGCCGCTTCATCTCTGGTACCGCCTTTTGCGAGTGGGGCCGACCCCGCGGTGGCCCGAGTGGGGGATGGTGCGATCTGCACGAAGGTGCGCTATGCGACCGATATTTGCTCAATATCGAGCAGCTGCGCCGAACCGAGTTTGCCTCGCTGCCATCCCGGCAGGCCAGCCGCGTTACCGAAGCGTTGCAGTCGAGGAAGAGCGGCGAGGCGGGGCAGGACGGCGTCTTGACGCGAGGCGCCCGGCCGCCCGAAGCTGCTCCGCAGGTGATCGAAACTGCTTCATCAAGCGATGATTGAAGCAGTTTCACTCAGATCGAAAGGATCCCCCGCACCTGTGACCAGACGACTCCTGTCCCGCCGGGCCGCGTCCCTCGCCGCGGCGACCGCCCTCCTCGCCGGGGCCGCGCTCGGCGCCACCCCCGCCGCGGCGAACGACGGCGTCACCGCGCCGGCCGCCAACCACACCGCCTCGGCCGCCCCCAACGGTCCGATCGGCGCGCTCCCCCCGATGGGCTTCAACAACTGGGCCCGGGCCCAGTGCACCCCCCAAGCCCCGCTCGACGGTTCGGACCCGCTCCACTACTCCTTCCAGCAGTACATGGAGGACAACGCGAAGGCGCTGTCCGACACCGGACTGATCGCGGCCGGCTACCGGACCGTCACCGTCGACGACTGCTGGATGTACCGCAACAACGCCGGCTACCTGCACGGCGCGCTGAACTGGGGCGGCGCCACCGACGTCCGCGACACGACCAGGCAGCCCGGCTTCGACCACGAGCTCACCGGGTACGGCGACTACCTGCACGGGCTCGGTGCCGAGTTCGGCATCTACGAGACCTCCGGCACCCACACCTGTTCCACCGCCACGCCGACCTCCCCCAACCTCCCCAACGGCAGCGAGTACCACGAGCAGGACGACGCCAACTCCTTCGTCTCCTGGGGTGTGAACGCGCTCAAGTACGACAACTGCGGCGACCAGGAGCCGGTGCGGACGCTCGACACCCGGATGTCGGGCGCCCTGAATTCGGCGGTCGCCGCCGCGAACAAGGCCGGAAAGCCCACCCCGAACGTGATGTTCAACATCTCGGCCCCGGCCGGCTACGGCAACGGGCCGGCCAAGTTCGCCGCGATGCAGTGGGTGCGCCCGCTCGGGCAGCTGTGGCGGGTGGGCCCGGACATCTACAACGACTACGACAACGGCGCCACCGACCCGTGGAACCAGCCGCTGGGCCGGCAGTCCTCCTACAACTTCGGTGCCTACCAGAGCTTCGACAACACCGTCGAACTCGGCCGCTACCAGGGCCCCGGCAACTGGAACGACGCCGACATGCTGCTGATCGGCGACAACGGCATGACCACCGCCGAGGAACGCAGCCAGATGTCCCTGTTCTCCGCCCTGGCCGCGCCGCTCGTCATCTCCACCGACGCCCGCAAGTTCGAGCCCGCCTACCTCGCCGCCCACCCGGCCGAGGCCCCGCACCTGAAGGCGTCGATCGGCATCCTGTCCAACCCGGAGGTCATCGCCGTCGACCAGGACCCGCTGGGCGCCGGCGGCTACCGCGTGTCCGGCGGCGGCGCGAACGCCGACGGCACCCCGGCCGCGACCTCGGGCATCGACGTCGTGGTCAAGCCGCTCGCGGACGGCAGCCGCGCGGTCGTGGTCACCAACAAGGGCGCCGCGAGCGCGGGCTACACGCTCGACCTGAACGCCGTCGGCTTCAACGGCGGCGGCAGGTACACCGTCCGCGACCTGTGGGCGCACCGGACCAGCCGCTCGACCGGCACCGTCGCCCTCACCATCGGCTCGCACGACAGCGCCATGCTGCGGATCACCCCGCCGAGGGGCGGCACCGCGACCCCGCGCGGCCAGATCACCGTCTCGCGCGACGACTGGGGCAAGGCCTCGCTCTGCCTGGACAACCACGCCTCCGGCACCGGCGCCGGAAACCCGGTCGACGTCTCCCCCTGCACCGGCGGCAGCAACCAGCAGTGGCAGCTGAACACCGACGGATCCGTCCAGCTCCTCCAGGCCGGCGCGGCCGGCCTCTGCCTGACCGCGCAGGACGGCAGCACCTCCGGGGCGCTCAACGGGCAGCAGGGCCAGTGGGTCGGCGTGGCCGCCTGCGGTTCGGCCCCCGGCCACCAGAGCTGGAGCTACAACCGGGACGGCAATCTGAAGCTCGCCGGGACCAGCTCCTGCCTGGACGTCTACGGCGGGACCACGACAGCCGCCGGCACGCCCGTCGACCTGTACCCGTGCGGCGCCGCACCGGACGCGATCCAGAGCAACCAGACCTGGGCGGCACCGTTCAACACCCCGCCTTCGGCCTGACGAAACGTCATCGTCCCTGTGGTGCGGGCTGGTTCCACGGAACCCGCCCGCACCGCGGGCTCCGGTCCGTGGGCGGGTGCTACACGCAGTGGACGTCCACCCCGCGGGCGGTGAACCGCTCCACCAGTTCCTCCGGGGCGTCGGCGTCGGTGACGAGCGCATCGATCGTGCCGGTGTCGCAGACCTGCGCGAACGCGCGCTTGCCGAGCTTGGTGGAGTCGGCCACCACGATGACGCGCTCCGCCCGCTCGGCCATCGCCCGGTTGGCGCTCGCCTCGCCCTCGTCGTGGGTGGCGGCGCCGAACTGCGGGTCGACGGCGTTGACGCCGAGGATCGCGTAGTCCAGCGAGATCGCCTGCAGCATCATGGTCGCCAACGGTCCGGTCAACTCGTAGGACTGGGGTCGGGCCACGCCGCCGGTGACCACGGTCTTCACGTACGGGCGCACCGCCAGCTCGTTGGCGATGTTGATCGCGTTGGTGACCACGGTCAGCGCCGTCTGATTGCCGTGCCCGGCCAGATCGGTACGGGTGGCGAACTCGCGGGCCACCTCGGAGGTGGTGGTGCCGCCGTTGAGCCCGACCACCGCACCGGGCGGGACGAGCGCGGCGGCGGCCTTCGCGATGCGCTGCTTCTCGCCGGCCTGGCGCGCGGTCTTGTAGCGGAGGGGGAGGTCGTACGCGACTTCGCTCAGCACCGCGCCGCCGCGGGTGCGGGTCAGCAGCTGCTGGCGGGCGAGCTCGTCCATGTCCCGGCGCACGGTGGCAGCGGAGACGCCCAACAGCTCGGCCGCCGTCATGACGTCGATCCGGCCCCGATCACCAAGGATCTCCAGCAGCCGCGACCATCGCTCATCCGGGCTCATCATCTCTCCTCGACTCGGTCGTCCCTGGTCACGAGCCTATCCGCCGACCATCACCGACCCGGTGGCGCGATCCTCTCGATGAAGCAGTATTGCTCAAAGATGACGCGTTGAGCTATGAATAGAGCAGTTTCAAGCAGATGCTTGCAGCATGAAGCAGTGCTCGGTGCGGACCGATCCCCGAGCACCACCCGTGCCCCCAGCGAGGAGAGCCAGATGAGTCACGTCGAGCGGGAGATCGCCAGTCAGCCGGAGTGCTGGCGCAAGGCACTGGAACTGGAGCCCGCCGGGCTGCCCGAGCGCGGCGAGCGGGTGGCCGTGATCGGCTGCGGCACCTCGCTCTACATCGCGCAGGCGTACGCGGGCCTTCGCGAGGGCGCCGGCCTCGGTGAGACCGACGCCTTCGCGGCCTCCGAGTTCCCAGCAGCCCGTGGCTACGACCGCGTCGTCGCCATCACCCGCTCGGGAACCACGACCGAGGTGCTCGCCGCGCTGGAGCGCTGCGGCGGGACGCCGACCGTCGCACTCACCGGCGACCTCGCCACCCCGATCGGCACGGCCGCCGGCACCGTGGTCGACCTGGAGTTCGCCGACGAGAAGTCGGTGGTGCAGACCCGCTTCGCCACCACCGCGCTGGCGCTGCTGCGCGGCCACCTCGGCCTCGCCCCCGCCGACCTGGCCGCCCACGCCGAGCAGGCGCTGGCCGCCCCGCTGCCCGAACGGGCCACCGAGGCGGGCCAGTTCACCTTCCTCGGGACCGGCTGGACGGTCGGCCTGGCCCACGAGGCGGCCCTCAAGCTGCGCGAGGCCTCCGGGTCGTGGACCGAGTCCTACCCGGCCATGGAGTACCGGCACGGACCGATCAGCGTCACCGGCCGGAACAGCGTGGTGTGGTTCTTCGGCGAGCCGCCGACCGGACTGGTCGACCAGGTCGAGCCGACCGGCGCCGTGCTGTCGGTGAGCGCGCTGGACCCGATGGCCGACCTGATCCGCGCCCAGCGGCTCGCCGTCGAACTGGCCAAGGGCCGCGGCCTGGACCCCGACCAGCCGCGCAACCTCACCCGCTCCATCGTCCTCACCCGGCCGTGACCGCGACGGCGATCGCCCTCGACGTCGGCGGAACCTACATCAAGGGCGCGGCAGTGGCCGCGGACGGCCGCCTCTGCCACACCGAGCGCTGGTTCACCCGCGCCGAACGCGGGCCGGAGGCCGTCCTCGAAACCGTCCTCGACTGCGCCGCCGAACTCGCCGGACGCTTCCGCCCGGCCGCCGCGGGGATCGCCGTGCCCGGCATCGTCGACGAGGCGGCCGGCACCGCGGTGCTGGCCGCCAACCTCGGCTGGCGGGACCTGCCCGTCCGGCACTGGCTGTCCGAACACCTGGGAATCCCGGTCGCGTTCGGGCACGACGTGCGGGCCGGGGGCGTCGCCGAGGCCAGGGCCGGCGCCGGCCGCGGCAGCCGCAACTTCCTCTTCGTACCCGTCGGCACCGGAATCGCCGCCGCGCTGATGGTCGACGGGAGGCCGCTCACCGGCAGCCACACCCGCGCCGGCGAGCTGGGCCACCTGGTGGTGCGCCCCGGCGGCGAGCCGTGCGCCTGCGGCCATCGCGGTTGCGTGGAGACCCTCGCCTCGGCGGCCGCCGTCGCCCGCCGCTACACCGCCGCCACCGGGGAGGCGGGCGTCACCGCCGAGCAGGTCGGCGAGCGCGCCGCGACCGGGGACCGCACGGCCGCCGCCGTCTGGCGGGAGGCCGTCGACGCACTCGCCGACGGCCTGGCGAGCGCGATCACGCTGCTCGACCCCGAGCGGATCGTGATCGGCGGCGGCCTCGCCCGGGCGGGCGAGCCGTACTTCGCGCCACTGCGGGCGGCTCTGACGGCGCGGCTCTCCTTCCAGACGATGCCGGAGCTCGTACCCGCCGAACTCGGCCACGAGGCGGGCTGTTTCGGTGCCGGACTGCTCGCGCGGGACCTTCTGGGCGAGGGAGCGGCGGCGTGATCCTCACCGTCACCCCGAACGCCGCCCTGGACATCACCCACCACCTGGACCGGATGCGCCCGCACGGCAGCAACCGGGTCCGGGCGGTGGCCCAGCGCGCGGGCGGCAAAGGCGTCAACGTCGCCAGGATCCTGCACGCCCTCGGCCACCCGACCGTGGTCACCGGCCTGACCGGCGGCCTCACCGGCCGGGCGATCCGCGCCGAACTGGCGTCCGCCGGCCTGGCCGACCGCATGCTGGCGATCGCGGGCGAGTCCCGGCGGACGGTCGCCGTGGTCGAGGAGGACGTCGGGGACACCACGATCCTGCTCGAACCCGGCCCGGTGGTGAGCGCCGAGGAATGGGCGCGGTTCCTCGACCACCTCGACACCCTGCTGCCGCACGCCGCGGCGGCGGTCCTCTCCGGCAGCCTGCCGCGCGGCGTGCCCGAGGACGCCTACTCCCACCTGCTCCGGCTCGCGCACGCACACGGCGTCCCGGCGGTGCTCGACGCCGACGGGACGGCGCTCAGCACGGCGCTGGCGGCCGGACCGGCCCTGATCAAGCCGAACGCGGACGAACTCGCCGCCGCCACCGGCCTGACCGATCCGGTGGCCGCCGCCCGCAGGCTGCGGGCCGCGGGCGCCGGTGCGGTGGTCGCCTCGCTCGGCGCCGACGGCCTCGTCGCCGTCACCGCGCAGGGCGGTTGGCGCGCCCGCTCGCCCGAGCGGCTGGCCGGCAACCCCACCGGCGCCGGCGACGCCGCCGTCGCCGCGCTCACCCTCGGCCTGGTCGGCGGAACGCCCTGGCCCGACCGGCTGGCCGAGGCCGTGGCACTGTCCGCGGCCGCCGTCGCCGCACCGCTGGCCGGCGACTTCGACCCCGCCCTCCACCAGGCCCTGCGGTCCCGCGTGGACGTCCGTCCCTTCGCAACCGAGGAGTTCGACCCATGCCCCTGAGCGGAACCGGCGCGATCGCCGCCGCCGCTGCCGAAGCCGCGTGCGGCGTCGGTGCGTTCAACGTCATCCAGCTGGAACACGCCCAGGCGATCGTCGCCGGGGCCGAGGCCGCCGGTGCGCCGGTGATCCTGCAGATCAGCGAGAACGCCGTGCGCTACCACGGCGCCCTCGATCCGATCGGCGCCGCCACCCTGGCCGTCGCCCGGGCCGCGCGGGTGCCGGTCGCGGTCCATCTGGACCACGCCACCTCCGTGGAACTCGTCCACCGGGCCGTGGAGTTGGGCTTCACCTCGGTGATGTTCGACGCCTCGGTACTGCCGTACGAGGAGAACGTGCGGGCCACCGCCGAGGTGGTGCGGCGGTGCCACGCCGCGGGCGTCTGGGTGGAGGCCGAACTCGGCGAGGTCGGCGGCAAGGACGGCGTCCACGCCCCGGGTGTGCGCACCGATCCGGCCGAGGCCGCGGCGTTCGTCGCCGCCGCCGGCGTGGACGCGCTCGCGGTGGCCGTCGGCACCTCGCACGCGATGCTCACCCGCGACGCGGCGCTCGACTTCGAGCTCATCGGACGGTTGCGCCGGGCGGTGCCGGTCCCGCTCGTACTGCACGGCTCCTCGGGTGTGGCGGACGGGGACCTCACCGCGGCCGTGGAAGCCGGCATGACCAAGGTCAACATCGCCACCCACCTCAACCAGGTGTTCAGCACCGCCGTCCGCCGGGCCCTGGCCGACGACGCGCGGCTGGTCGACACCCGCCGCTACCTCGGGCCGGCCCGCGCGGCCGTCGCCGCCGAGGTCACCCGCCTGCTCGGCGTCCTCAAGGCGACAGCACCGGCGGCCTGAGCCGCCACCACCGCCCGCAGCCCGACCGGGATCACCACAGCACGGCGACGGCCGCCCGCCCCCGAGGGGGACGGGCGGCCGCGTCGTTGCTCAGGCGGGTCCGACGGTGGGGAACGTCCCGCCGCCGGGCACCCAGTGGCCGCGGCGCATGACGGCGACCAGGTCGTAGCTCTCGGAGTCGACCACGACCAGGTCGGCGAGCTTGCCGGTCTCCAGCGAGCCGATCGAGTCGCTCAGGCCGAGCAGCCGGGCCGGGGTGGCGGACAGC
>NZ_JBHXEM010000016.1:0-36119 GCF_042724755.1 Kitasatospora sp. NPDC127067
GGATCCTGGTCGACGGCCGATCGGCTACTGCCGTGGATTGTGGAGCATAGGAGACTCGAACTCCTGACATCTGCCTTGCAAAGGCAGCGCTCTACCAACTGAGCTAATGCCCCTCGACGGCACCGCGCGCGTGCCAACGGGCACTAGCGTACCGGTTTCCGGCGCGATTCCCAGCGCCGTCCCCCTGGAACGGTGCTGTTCCATGGGGTCGGCCGGTCCGGTTCGTCGACCGGGCCGGCCGGCCCGGGAGGCGCCGACGGGCGCCTCCGGAGTTCGTCGATCGTCAGATCGCCGGGGGCTCAGCGACCGGCCGGAACCGGGTCGGTGGCCTCGGTCCACAGGTCCTGCTCGGCGCGGTCCGCCTGGACCTGACGGTAGACAAAGAAGCCGCCGAGGGCGACCAGGGCGACCAGGAGAAGCTTCTTCACCGCGGGACCTCGTCCTTCTTGCGTTGACGGACTCAAGAGCCGGATCCGGCCTGACTGACCGGGCCGACGAGTCCAGTTGTGTTTCGAGCGCGAACGGGCTGCCGAGTGCCAGACTGCCCTTGCGGCCGATGATACACACCGGTGTCCCAATCGTGACCAGCCACCGGTACGGCCAACCCGGCGGTCCGGTCCCGGGATTGACGCCGCACCTCCTGGCGGGCGGTCCGGCCGCCCCCGGACCGTCCGCCGCGCCCACGGGTCAGGCCCCGGCCCCCGGGCCCCGCACCGCCCCGGCCGCGGGGCCGTTCGCCGGGCGCTCCGGCACCACCACCACGGCCGTGCCGCCCGCCAGGTCCACCCTGGTCCGCGGCGGCGCCCCCTCGCCCTCCTCGTCCCGCAGCATCAGCGTGCTGCCGCGTTCGTCCAGCTCGTGCTGCTTGCCCGCGGCGAACTGCGCGTGCAGCTGCTCGAACCCGGTTGCCGAGATCTGCCCCTCCCGACCGGTCCCCCGCCAGGGCACCCAGCGGGCGCGGCCCGCCCTCAGTGCCAGCTGGTCGAGCACCGCCAGCACCGCCAGGGCGCAGACCAGTCCGGGGATGCTCATCGCCCACAACACCGCCATGCCGTCACCGACCCTCCACCGTGTTTCCCCGGGGAACCGTCGGGACGGGCGCACGGTTCCCGGTCCGGCGGCGGAGAAAGCGGCGGGAAGAGCGGCGGGAAACGCCGAAGGGCCCGGAGTGGATCACTCCGGGCCCTTCGGGGAGGTGGGCCTAACAGGACTTGAACCTGTGGCCTCTTCCTTATCAGGGAAGCGCTCTAACCGTCTGAGCTATAGGCCCTCACCGAACAGAGATCGTACCGGATCCCGGCCGCTCCACGGCCCCGCCCGATCTCGAAAGAGTCGAAGGGCCCGGAGTGGATCACTCCGGGCCCTTCGCGGTTGTGGGCCTAACAGGACTTGAACCTGTGGCCTCTTCCTTATCAGGGAAGCGCTCTAACCGTCTGAGCTATAGGCCCTTGCCGCACTGAAAGATTAGCGGACCGACGGCCGATCTCCCAAATCCGGCTCGGCCGGGGCCGCGGCGGCACCCCCCGCGACCAGCCCCGGCGCACCGGCGGAGGGCCGCAGCAGCCACTCCTCGCGGGTCGGCGGCAGGCCCGCCGAGCCCTCCTCGGTGCTGCGGACGGCGAGGACCTGGTTGATCCCGATCCGGTTCTGCTCGAAGGCGAGCGCGGAGGCCGCCATGTACAGCCGCCAGACCCGGGCCCGGCCGCGGCCGACCAGCCGGACCGCCTCCGTCCAGTGCGCCTCCAGGTTGGCCACCCACTCGCGAAGGGTCAGCCCGTAGTGCTCGCGCAGCGACTCGACGTCCCGGACCTCGAAGCCGGCCTCCTCCAGCCGCGCCACGGTGGAACCGACGGGGGAGAGCTCGCCGTCAGGGAAGACGAAGCGGTCGATGAAGGGGCTGGGGCGGTGCTGTTCACCGGGAAGGTCGGGGCGGCGGGCGATCTGGTGGTTGAGCAGCCGGCCACCGGGCACCAGCAGCCGGTACAGGCCCTCGGCGTAGACCCGGTACTGCTCGGCGCCGACGTGCTCGGCCATCCCGACGCTGGAGATCGCGTCGAAGGGCCCGTCTGCGATCTCCCGGTAGTCCTGGAGCCGGACCTCGACCCGGTCGGACAGGCCGGCCTCCTCGACCCGGGCACGGGCCAGCGCGACCTGCTCCCGGGAGATGGAGACGCCGACCGCGGTGACCCCGTAGTGCTTCGCCGCGTGCAGCAGCAGTGAGCCCCAGCCGCAGCCGACGTCCAGCAGGCGCATCCCGGGGCGCAGGCCGAGCTTGCGGCAGATCAGGTCGAGCTTGGCCTCCTGGGCGGCCTCCAGGCTCTTCGACTCCGGCGTCCAGTAGGCGCACGAGTAGACCATCGAGGAGCCCAGCACGATCCGGTAGAAGTCGTTCCCGACGTCGTAGTGGTGGCTGATGGCCGCGCGGTCCCGGCTGCGGCTGTGCAGGCGTCCCGCGGCCCTGCGGACCTCCTCGCGGGGCGGCTCGGGTTCCAGGCCGACCGCCCCGGCCCGCAGCACGGCGGCGAGCACCCGGCGGCCCCTGGCGCCGACCACGTCCCGCGGGCCGAAGGCCAGGGTGCGGATCTCCGGCCGCTCGGCGAAGCGGGCGACGGCGGAGAGCGTCTCGTACAGGTCGGTGCCGGGGGCGAGCTCGAGGTCCCCCGCGACGTAGGCCCGGGCCAGGCCCAGTTCGTCCGGCCGCCAGATCAGCCGGCGCAGCGCCCGACGGTTGCGCAGGACCACGGTGGGCGCGCCCGGAGGCCCTGCGACGCTGCCGTCCCAGGCCTGGACCCGCAGCGGTACCGGGACCCCCAACAGCCCTTCCAGGGCCTCCACCAGTTGACCTGCGAGCTTCGCCACCGCGCGCCTCCGTCCAGTCGTCCTGCGGAACCTCAGCCGACCCGGTCGGGCGGATCGGGGGCGGCCTGCGGCACTCCCGGGATTCGGGACGGGTGGCACCCAGCTAATCCCACGGCGGCCGCCCGCTTTCCGGGCGGCGCGCCGCGGGCGGCCGGCTGTCACCCGAAATGCCGACGGGCCCCACCGGCTGCAACAGCCGGTGGGGCCCGTACATTCCGTCCCCGGACGGGAAACTGAGCGTGCGTCAGGATCCGGCCGGAATCAGTCCTCCTCGGCCAGGGTGAGCTCCACGCCGCCGGTGAAGCCGGCCGCCGCGTTGTAGATGAACGCGGAGAGCGTGGACAGGGCGGTCAGCAGGACGACGTCGACCACGGCGATCAGCGTGGTGAAGGTCATCACCTTGCCGAAGCCGACGTAGTCCATCAGGTTGAGGCCGCCGCTGCTGTCCGAGCCGGTGACGTCCTTGAGGGTCTTGGTCAGCGAGTCGAAGACGCCGAGCGAGTCCAGCGTCATCCACAGCACGGCCGCGGCCACGATGATGATGATGCCGACGGCCAGCGACAGCAGGAAGCTGACCTTCATCACGGACCACGGGTCGACCTTGGTCACCCGCAGCCGGGCCTTGCGCGTCCGGCCGAGCGCGGAGCCGCCGGCCGCGGGGGCCGGGGCGGGGGCCGCGCCGGGGCGGCGCGCCGCTCCGCCGGTGGGGGTGCCACCGGGCGGGGTGTGCCCCGGGACCCGGGTGCCCCGGGCCGGGGTCGGCTGCCCCTTGGCGTAGGTGGTCGGCTGCGAGAAGCCGCCCGATCCGGCGGCCTGGCCGCCGCTCGCCGACGCGGCCTGCTGCCCGCCGTAGGTCGCACCGCTCTGGCCCGCTCCACCGGCCGGCGGCATCAGCGAGGTGGACGCGGCCGAGTGATCGGTCGGCGGCTGCGGAACGCCGTACGAACCCCCGCCCTGCGCGCCCGGACGGCCGCCGGAGGTTCCTCCCGCAGCACCCGTGGCTCCACTCACCTGGTCCTCCCGCACTTCCCACCAGGACGGCGGTGCCGCCCTGCTTCGTCAATCGTCATCCAGCGCCCGGCGGGATTGCCCGGAACTGGTCGGCGGCCGATGCCGCCGCGCCCGTTGATGGGACGCGGCGGCACCGGTCTGCGGTTCGGTTCAGGCCTCGACGTCTCCGTCGACCGCCGTCACCGCACCCTCGGCCGTCTCGGTGGACTCGGTGGACTCGGTACCCGCCACCTCGTCCTCCGCCGTCTCCTCGTCCTCGGCCTCCGCGTTGCGGGCCATGCCCACGACCGCGTCGCGCTTTCCGAGGTTGATCAGTTGGACGCCCATGGTGTCACGTCCGGTTTCACGAACCTCGGAAACCCTCGTGCGGATCACCCCACCCGAGAGGGTGATCGCCATGATCTCGTCGGATTCGTCGACCACGAGCGCGCCGACCAGCGAGCCCCGGCCCTCGACGATCTTCGCCGCCTTGGTGCCGTAGCCGCCGCGCCCCTGGACACGGTACTCGTCCACACCGGTGCGCTTGGCGTACCCGCCGTCAGTGGCGGTGAAGACATAGGTACCCGGACGGACGACGTTCATCGACAGCAGTTCGTCGTCCTCCCGGAACGCCATGCCCTTGACGCCGGAGGTGGCACGGCCGGTGGGGCGCAGGGCGTCGTCGGTCGCGGTGAAGCGGATCGACTGGGCCTTCTTGGAGACCAGCAGCAGGTCGTCCTCGGCGGAGACCAGCTCGGCGCCGATCAGCTCGTCGTCCTGGCCCTCCTCGTCCTGGCGCAGGTTGATCGCGATCAGGCCGCCGGAGCGCGGCGAGTCGTAGTCCTTGAGCGCCGACTTCTTCACCAGGCCGGCCCGGGTGGCGAGGACCAGGTACGGCTTGTCCTCGTAGGTGCGGACGGCCATCACCTGGGCGATGTGCTCGTCCGGCTGGAAGGCCAGCAGGTTGGCCACGTGCTGGCCGCGGGCGTCGCGCCCGGCGTCCGGCAGCTCGTAGCCCTTGGCCCGGTAGACCCGGCCCTTGTTGGTGAAGAACAGGATCCAGTTGTGGGTCGTCGTCACGAAGAAGTGGTCGACGATGTCGTCCTGCTTCAGCTGGGCACCGCGCACGCCCTTGCCGCCGCGCTTCTGCGAGCGGTAGAGGTC
The DNA here is from genome assembly GCF_042724755.1 of Kitasatospora sp. NPDC127067. NCBI lineage: Bacteria > Bacillati > Actinomycetota > Actinomycetes > Kitasatosporales > Streptomycetaceae > Kitasatospora > Kitasatospora sp. NPDC127067. Next base: position 5,014 of record NZ_JBHXEM010000016.1, read on the forward strand.
GGAGCGGGTCCGCTTGACGTAGCCGCCACGGGTGATGGTGACGACGATGTCCTCCTCGGCGATGAGGTCCTCGATGGAGAGGTCGCCGTCGGAGGGGATGAGGGTGGAGCGCCGCTCGTCGCCGTACTTCTCGACGATCGCGGTGAGCTCCTCGGAGATGATCTCCCGCTGACGGGTCGGCGAGGCCAGGATCGCGTTGTACTCGTCGATCTTGCGCTGGAGCTCGTCGTGCTCGTCCATGATCCGCTGGCGCTCCAGGGCGGCCAGCCGGCGCAGCTGCATCTCCAGGATGGCGTTGGCCTGGAGCTCGTCGATGTCGAGCAGGCCCATCAGGCCGGTGCGGGCGGCGTCGGCGCTGGCCGAGGCCCGGATCAGCGCGATGACCTCGTCGATCAGGTCCAGGGCCTTGAGCAGCGCGCGCAGGATGTGGGCGCGCTCCTCGGCCTTGCGCAGCCGGAAGGTGGTGCGCCGGACGATGACCTCGACCTGGTGGTTGACCCAGTGCCGGATGAAGGCGTCCAGCGACAGGGTGCGCGGCACGCCGTCGACCAGGGCCAGCATGTTGGCGCCGAAGTTGGTCTGCAGCTCGGTGTGCTTGTAGAGGTTGTTCAGCACCACCTTGGCGACGGCGTCGCGCTTGAGCACGACGACCAGGCGCTGGCCGGTGCGCGAGGAGGACTCGTCGCGGACGTCGGCGATGCCGGCGATCTTGCCGTCCTTCACCAGGTCGGCGATCTTCAGCGCGAGGTTGTCCGGATTGACCTGGAACGGCAGCTCGGTGATCACCAGGCACTGGCGGCCCTGGATCTCCTCGACCTCGACCACGGCGCGCATGGTGACCGAGCCGCGGCCGGTGCGGTAGTAGTCGTCGATGCCGCGGCGGCCGACGATCAGCGCGCCGGTGGGGAAGTCCGGGCCCTTGATCCGCTCGACCAGGGCGTCCAGCAGCTCCTCGGCGGAGGCCTCCGGGTTCTCCAGGTACCAGAGCGCGCCGGAGGCGACCTCGCGGAGGTTGTGCGGCGGGATGTTGGTGGCCATGCCGACCGCGATGCCGGTGGCACCGTTGACCAGCAGGTTGGGGATGCGCGCGGGCAGGACGGTGGGCTCCTGCGAGCGCCCGTCGTAGTTGGCCGCGAAGTCGACGGTCTCCTCGTCGATGTCGCGCATCATCTCCATGGCGAGCGGCATCATCTTGCACTCGGTGTAGCGCATGGCCGCCGCCGGGTCGTTGCCCGGGGAGCCGAAGTTGCCGTTGCCGTCCACCAGCGGCATCCGCATCGACCACGGCTGGGCCAGGCGGACCACGGTGTCGTAGATCGAGGTGTCACCGTGCGGGTGGTAGTTGCCCATGACGTCGCCGACGACGCGGGCGCACTTGTAGTAGCCCTTCTCGGGGCGGTAGCCGCCGTCGTACATCGCGTAGAGCACGCGGCGGTGCACCGGCTTGAGGCCGTCGCGGACCTCGGGCAGCGCACGACTGACGATCACGCTCATCGCGTAGTCGAGGTACGAGCGCTGCATCTCGGTCTCGAGCTCGACCGGCTCGATCCGCATCGTCACCTGGGCGGTGGCCTCGGCGGCTTCGGGAGTCTCGGGCTGTTCGCCTTCGGGACGGTTGTCGTCGACCACTGGTGGTCAGTTTCCTTTCACGCGGACTGGAACGTGCGGGGCCTGCGGTGCAGGCGTCACACGTCCAGGAAGCGGACGTCCTTGGCGTTGCGCTGGATGAAGGAGCGGCGGGCCTCGACGTCCTCGCCCATCAGCACGGAGAACAGCTCGTCGGCACGGGCGGCGTCCTCCAGGGTGACCTGGAGCAGCAGCCGGTGCTCGACGTCCATGGTGGTGACCCGGAGCTCCTCGGCGTTCATCTCGCCGAGACCCTTGAAGCGCTGGATCGCGTCGTCCTTGGGCAGCCGGCGCCCGGCCGCCACCCCGGAGGCGATCACGGCGTCGCGCTCGCGGTCGGAGTAGGCGTACTCGAAGTCGTCCTTGCCCCACTTGATCTTGTACAGCGGGGGCATCGCGAGGTAGACGTACCCGGACTCGACCAGCGGCCGCATGAAGCGGAACAGCAGGGTCAGCAGCAGGGTGCGGATGTGCTGTCCGTCGACGTCGGCGTCGGCCATCAGCACGATCTTGTGGTACCGCAGCTTGGACTCGTCGTAGTCCTCCTGGATGCCGCAGCCGAACGCCGAGATCAGCGCCTGGACCTCGGTGTTCTGGAGGACCTTGTCGATCCGGGCCTTCTCGACGTTCAGGATCTTGCCGCGGATCGGCAGGATGGCCTGGGTGCGCGGGTCGCGGCCCTGCTTGGCCGAGCCGCCTGCGGAGTCACCCTCGACGATGAAGATCTCGCACTCGGACGGGTCCTTCGACTGGCAGTCGGAGAGCTTGCCCGGCAGCGAGGCGGACTCCAGCAGACCCTTGCGGCGCGTCAGGTCGCGGGCCTTGCGGGCGGCGACGCGCGCGGTGGCGGCCTGGATGGACTTGCGGATGATGTCCGCGGCCTCGTTGGGGTTGCGGTCCAGCCAGTCGTTGAGGTGCTCGTGGACGACCTTCTGGACGAAGGTCTTGGCCTCGGTGTTGCCGAGCTTGTCCTTGGTCTGGCCCTCGAACTGCGGCTCGCCGAGCTTGACCGAGATGATCGCGGTCAGGCCCTCGCGGATGTCCTCGCCGGAGAGGTTGTCGTCCTTCTCCCGGAGCAGCTTCTTGTCCCGCGCGTAGCGGTTGACCAGGCCGGTCAGCGCCGCGCGGAAGCCCTCCTCGTGGGTGCCGCCGCCGTGGGTGTGGATGGTGTTGGCGAAGCTGTAGACCCCCTCGGTGTAGGAGGAGTTCCACTGCATCGCGATCTCCACCGAGATCGCCTTGTCCTTGTCCTCCGCCTCGAAGTCGATCACCGAGGGGTGGACGACCTCGCCCTTGCGGGAGTTGAGGTGGGCGACGAAGTCGGCGATGCCGCCGTCGTACTTGTACGTGACGGTGAGCGGCTTGCCGTCCTCGTCCGCGTGCTCGGGGCGCTCGTCGGTCAGCGAGATCGACAGGCCCTTGTTGAGGAAGGCCATCTCCTGGAAGCGCCGGGAGAGCGTCTCGAAGGAGTAGACGGTGGTCTCGAAGATGTCGGGGTCGGCCCAGAAGGTCACCGTGGTGCCGGTGCGGTCGGTCTCCGCGCCCTTGACGAGGGGGGCGGCCGGGGCACCCATCTTGTAGTCCTGGGTCCAGATGTGGCCGTCCTTGTGGATCTCCACCGAGAGCCGGGTGGACAGCGCGTTCACCACGGACACGCCGACGCCGTGCAGACCGCCGGAGACGGCGTACCCGCCGCCGCCGAACTTGCCGCCCGCGTGCAGGACGGTGAGCACGACCTCGACGGCGGGCTTGTCCTGACCGGGGACGATGTCCACCGGGATGCCGCGGCCGTTGTCGACGCAGCGGATGGCGCCGTCGGCCATGATCGTGACGTCGATGGTGTCGGCGTACCCGGCCATCGCCTCGTCGACGGAGTTGTCCACGACCTCCTGCACCAGGTGGTGCAGGCCGCGCTCGCCCGTCGAACCGATGTACATGCCGGGGCGCTTGCGGACGGCGTCGAGGCCTTCCAGCACCTGGATGTTGCTACCGGTGTAGGAAGCCTGGTCGGACTGGTCTGGGGTCTGGCTGGGGTTGCCGGAATCGGCCACGAAGCGCCCTCTCTGGCACAGCACGGGCCGCACGCCCACCCCGTGCGGGCGGGCGTGCGACCACAGCGTTTCGACTCGGTTGCCACTAGCAACAGTGTTTGGCTCTCAGTCTACCGGTACGACTGACATAGATGGGCGTTTGGCAGCCCTTGAGGGCAGATATGCCGCCCTGAATCCCCTCTGCACATGTCCCGATACTCGACCGGGGGGCCCAGGGCGCCTGGAAGGGCTGTCAGGGGTTCCGGAAGATCGTCGTCCGATCCGTGCCCCCGGCGGCCGCCCGGTCCCCCGGTCAGCCCCAGGTGTCGCCCGGCCCCTTGCTCCCCGGCGCACGCAGCCGGCCGTAGCCGCGGGCGGGCGCCGCCGGGCCGAGCACCTTGATGGTCCGGACCGTCCCGTGCCCCAGCTCGTGGTTCAGACGGGCCACCAACTGCCTTGCCAGCCAGCGTAGTTGGGTGGCCCAGGCGGTGGAGTCGCACTGCACGGTGAGCACCGCGGCGGCCTCGTCGTAGGAGGAGGGATGGCAGTGCGCGGCGATGTCCGGGCCGACGATCTGCGGCCAGCGGCCCATCACCCCGCCGACGGCGGCCGAGGACTCCCAGCCGCGCTCGGTCAGCAGCCGGTTGAGCGCCGCACCCAGCGGGACGGGGTCGCGGCCGTCCGAGCGGGCACCGCTGCGCAGGCCGTACCGCTTCGCCTCGCGCTTCTCGCGGACCTGCTCACCGCGCTGGCGGGCCTGGGCACGGGCCGCCCGCAGCGCGGAGCGGGCGAGGTCGGCGCCGGTCGGCGCGGGAGCGCCGGGCTCGGCGGCGTCGGACCGGGGTGCTCCGGGCTCGGGTGCTCCGGGCTTGGGAGCTCCGGGCTTGGATGCTCCGGACCTGGGGGAGTGCTCCGCCGGCTCGCTCACGGCGATCTCCTTTCCCCAGCCTGTGGACAACGGTCGCGGTCGCGCGCCCGCCGAGCCGTCCAGCCTACGGGAGCGGCCGGACCCCTCGGACCGGAGCGGGGGTGGGCGGTGCGCGGAAGCGGTCGCGGTGCGGTGGCGGCGGTGTGGTGGTCCGGGTGCGGCGGCACCGGTGAAAGGGGACACCGGCGGGCGGGGGCACCGCCGGCGCCGGTGAAGGGGGTACCCGGGCGGAAGCCACCGCCGGAAGAGCGCTCGGTCAGGCGTCGATCCGGCGCACCGCGCCGTCGGAGACCGCGAACCGGGCGCCGGCCAGCGCCTTCGGCACGTCCTCGGCGACCGCCGCGGTCACCAGCACCTGCTCCCCGTCGGCCACCAGCTCGGCCAGCCGGTCCCGGCGGGCGGCGTCCAGCTCGGCGAACACGTCGTCCAGGATCAGCACCGGCTCGCCGCCGTCGGCGCGCAGCAGCTCGTACGAGGCCAGCCGCAGCGCCAGCGCGAACGACCAGGACTCGCCATGGCTGGCGTAGCCCTTGGCGGGCAGCGGGCCGAGCCTGAGCAGCAGCTCGTCGCGGTGCGGGCCGACCAGGGTGACGCCGCGATCGACCTCCTGCTTGCGGGCCGCCTGCAGCGCGTTCAGCAGCTGCTCCTCGGCCTGCTCGCGACTGGTCGGCAGTTCGCCCTCGAAGGAGCTGCGGTACTCCAGGGAGGTGTCGCCGCCGCCCGGGGCGAGCTGCCCGTACGCGGCCGCCACCAGCGGCTGCAGGGCGGCCACCAGCTGGATCCGGAAGGCCGTCAACTCGGCGCCGGCGCGGGCGAGATGGCCGTCCCAGACCTCCAGGGTGGACAGGTCGGCGCCCTTGCCGCCGCCGGCCCGGCGGGCCATCGCGGCGGTCTTCAGCAGGGCGTTGCGCTGCTTGAGCACCCGCTCGTAGTCCTGCCGCACCCCGGCCAGCCGGGGTGCCCGGGCGGTCAGCAGCTCGTCCAGGAAGCGCCGCCGCTCACCCGGGTCCCCCTTGACCAGGCTGAGGTCCTCGGGGGCGAACAGCACGGTGCGCAGCAGGCCCAGCACGTCGCGCGGGCGGACGTTGTCGGAGCGGTTGATCCGGGCCCGGTTGGCCTTGCCCGGGGTGAGCTCCAGCTCGATCAGGGTGGAGCGGCCGCGGTCCACCACCGAGGTGCGGACCACCGCCCGCTCGGCGCCCAGCCGGATCAGCGGGGCGTCGGTGGCGACCCGGTGGCTGCCCAGGGTGGCGACGTAGCCGATCGCCTCGACCAGGTTGGTCTTGCCCTGGCCGTTCGGTCCGACGAAGGCGGTCACGCCCGGGTCGAGGGGAACCTCGGCCCGGGCGTACGACCGGAAGTCGGCGAGCGACAGATGCGCGACGTGCATGGCTGTGGACTGCGCCCGCCTTCTTGTGGAGGACCTGCTGGTTACTTGGACTCGACCGCGTGGCCGCCGAACTGGTTGCGCAGCGCGGCGATCATCTTCATCTGCGGCGAGTCCTCCTGACGGGAGGCGAAGCGGGCGAACAGCGAGGCGGTGATGGCCGGCAGCGGCACGGCGTGGTCGATCGCGGCCTCGACGGTCCAGCGGCCCTCGCCGGAGTCGGCGGCCCAGCCGCGCAGCTTGTCCAGGTGCTCGTCCTCGTCCAGGGCGCGGACGGACAGGTCCAGCAGCCAGGAGCGGATGACGGTGCCCTCCTGCCAGCTGCGGAAGACCTCGCGCACGTCGGTGACCTCGGGGGCGGCCTCCAGCAGCTCCCAGCCCTCGGCGAAGGCCTGCATCATCGCGTACTCGATGCCGTTGTGGACCATCTTGGCGAAGTGGCCGGCGCCCACGGCACCCGCGTGCACCGAGCCGAACTCGCCCTCGGGCTTGAGGGCGTCGAAGACCGGCTGGGCCTTGGCGACGTGCTCGGCGTCGCCGCCGTACATCAGCGCGTAGCCGTTCTCCAGGCCCCAGACGCCGCCGGAGACACCGCAGTCCACGAAGCCGATGCCCTTGGCGGCCAGCGCCTCGGCGTGCTTGATGTCGTCGGTCCAACGGGAGTTGCCGCCGTCGACCACCACGTCGCCGGGGGAGAGCAGCTCGGCGAGCTCGTCGACGGTGGCCTGGGTGGCGGCGCCGGCCGGGACCATGACCCAGACCACGCGCGGGCCCTGGAGCTTGGTGACGAGCTCCTGGAGGCTGTCGACGTCGGAGATGTCCGGGTTGCGGTCGTACCCGATGACGGTGTGGCCGGCGCGGCGGATCCGCTCGCGCATGTTGCCGCCCATCTTGCCGAGACCGATGAGGCCGAGCTCCATGACCAAGTCCTTACCTGTGGTGACGTGCCTGCCGGCGGCGCCGTTGCCGCACTCCTTGAGCCTACGCGCTGGAGCGGACCCGGCCGTCTGCGGTCGGGCCGGGCGGGGAGACGTCCACAGGCTGTGCACAGCGGGTGTGCACAGCCTGTGGACGGTAGGACGCGGCGGGATCAGCCGGAGAGGCGGACCGGCATGATCAGGTACTGGTAGGCCTTGTCCTCCTCGGCGTCCACCGAGACCTTGCCGCTGAGCAGCGCGGGCTTGGTCGGGGTGGTGAAGCTGAGCTGGGCGAAGGGGGAGTCGATGGCCTTGAGGCCCTCCTCCAGGTAGCCCGGGTTGAAGGCGATCGAGATGGCGTCGCCCTCCAGGGAGGCCTCGATCCGCTCGGTGGCCTGGGCGTCGTCGCCCGAACCGGCCTCCAGGGTCAGCACGCCCTCCTCGAAGTTGAGGCGGACCGGGGTGTTGCGCTCGGCGACCAGCGAGACGCGCTTGAGCGCCTCCAGGAAGGGCTGGGTCTGGATCGCGGCGATCGCGTTGAACTCGGTCGGGAACAGGCTGCGGAACTTGGGGAACTCGCCCTCCAGCAGCCGGGTGGTGGTCCGGCGGCCGGCGCCCTCGAAACCGATCAGGCCCTCGCCCGCGCCGCCCGAGGAGAGCGCGATGGAGACGTTGTCGCCGCTGCCCAGGGACTTGGCGATGTCCTGGAGGGTCTTGGCGGGGACCAGCGCGACGGCGGAGATGTCCGACTGCTCGGGCTTCCACAGCAGCTCGCGGACGGCGAAGCGGTAGCGGTCGGTGGCGGCCAGGGTGATCCGGTCGCCCTCGATCTCGACCCGGACACCGGTGAGCACCGGGAGGGTGTCGTCCCGGCCGGCGGCGACCGCGGCCTGGCTGACGGCCGAGGCGAAGACGTCGCCGGAGACGGTGCCGGTGGCGGTCGGCATCTGGGGGAGCGCGGGGTACTCGTCCACCGGGAGGGTGGGGAGGGTGAAGCGGGAGCTGCCGCAGACCACGCTGACGCGCTGGCCGTCGGTGGAGATCTCCACCGGCCGGTTGGGGAGGTTGCGGGAGATGTCGTTCAGCAGCCGGCCGGAGACCAGGACGGTGCCGGCCTCCTCGACGTCCGCCTCCAGCTCGACCCGGGCCGAGACCTCGTAGTCGAAGCCGGACAGCGCCAGACTGCCCTCCTGCGCGGTCAGCAGCAGGCCGGCCAGCACCGGCACCGGCGGCCGTGCCGGGAGGCTGCGGGCAGCCCAGGCCACCGCCTCCGCGAGGACGTCACGCTCCACCCGGAACTTCACCGGTAACCGCCTCCTGGATCGAGCGCTCCCGCTCGCACTCTGGTTCGTCTGATCTTGATCGTCGGTTCGGCTGTCCGCCGAGCTCGGTCACTCCGCTTCCAGTCGCAAGGACAGTCTGACGTACTCCGCCGACAGACGGGGCAGACGGGCGGAAGCAACCCGAACGGTTGTCGGAGGCCGGTTGTCCACAGATTCGGGGCCCACCCACTTTGAAAGCAAGTCCGGGGTCTAAATGTGTAGTGGTAGTAGTAGGGCCTGTGGAAACCGTGGATAACCCCGTTTCCCCAGGTCAGAGCCCGAATTTTGTCCACAGCGGCTGTGGACGGCGGCTGTGGACGGGCAGGCCTCGCTGTGGACAGCCGAGCGTTACCCACAGGCCACGCTGGGTATCCACAGGTTATCCCCAGGGCTGTCCCCAGATCCGGGCCCGGTTATCCACGGGCGCCGGTCAACTTTTCGTGACGCCTTTCACACCAGGGTATGAACGGTAGCCCACGGTTGTCGAACTGTGGACGCCGCTGTGGACAACCTGGGGATAACCGCCCTTCCCCTGGGGACAACCGGTGGATAACCCGGACGGCCCAGTGGTGGCCCGTCAACTGTCCACAGCCTGTGGATAACCGTTGTGCACAAGTCCACAGGCACTTGACCTGCGCGGAAGAGCGTAGCGGTGACGGGCCTGTGGACGAATTCTGGATAACTCCGCACTCCCCACCCTGTGGACGGTGGAGAAGGGGCCGGTCCTGTGGACAACGGCCTTGCGCGCCCTCGGTTTTCGAATCACCGGTCAGTTGTTCGGCGCGGGCTGTGGACTGGCGGAACGTCCGTCGACGGCATCCCTGCCCAGCCGGCGCGCGCCGCACACCTGTGGACGTGCGAAAGGGCGTCAGGATTCGCTCCTGACGCCCTGGGGCCGTGCCGCGTCGTGCCGTGCCGCGTCGTGCCGGGTGTTCGTGCGGTGCAGCGCCGCGTGGCAGCCGGCACGACACCCGGCACGGAGTCGGCTAGCTCTTGATGCGGTTGGTGAGTTCGGTGACCTGGTTGTAGATCGAGCGCCGCTCGGCCATCAGCGAGCGGATCTTGCGGTCCGCGTGCATCACCGTGGTGTGGTCGCGGCCGCCGAACTGCGCACCGATCTTCGGCAGCGAGAGGTCGGTGAGCTCACGGCAGAGGTACATCGCGATCTGCCGGGCCGTCACCAGCACGCGGCTGCGCGAGGATCCGCAGAGGTCGTCCACCCCCAGGCCGAAGTACGCGGCGGTCTGCTGCATGATGACCTGCGCGGTGATCTCCGGGCCGGCGTCCTCGTCACCGCCGGGGATCAGGTCCTTGAGGACGATCCCGGCCAACTCCAGGTCCACCGGGGCCCGGTTGAGGTTGGCGAAGGCGGTGACCCGGATCAGGGCGCCCTCCAGCTCCCGGATGTTGCGGGTGATCCGGGAGGCGATGAACTCCAACACGTCGGCGGGAGCGTTGAGTTGTTCCTGGATCGCCTTCTTGCGCAGGATCGCGATCCGGGTCTCCAGCTCCGGCGGGGTGACGTCGGTGATCAGACCCCACTCGAAGCGGTTGCGCAGCCGGTCCTCCAGCGTGGTCAGCAGCTTGGGCGGCCGGTCCGAGGAGAGGACGATCTGCTTGTTCGCGTTGTGCAGGGTGTTGAAGGTGTGGAAGAACTCCTCCTGCGTGGACTCCTTGCTCGCGAGGAACTGGATGTCGTCCACGAGCAGGATGTCCATGTCCCGGTAGCGGCGGCGGAAGGTGTCCGCCTTGCCGTCCCGGATCGAGTTGATGAACTCGTTGGTGAACTCCTCCGAGGACACGTAGCGCACCCGGGTGCCCGGGAAGAGGCTGCGCGAGTAGTGCCCGATGGCGTGCAGCAGGTGGGTCTTGCCCAGCCCGGACTCGCCGTAGATGAAGAGCGGGTTGTACGCCTTGGCCGGGGCCTCGGCGACCGCCACCGCCGCCGCGTGCGCGAAGCGGTTGCTGGCGCCGATCACGAAGGTGTCGAACAGGTACTTGGGGTTCAGCCGGGCGGCCGGCTCGTCCTTGCGGGAGCCGCCGGCCGGGGGAGCGCCGGGCGGGGCGGGCACCCCGGGGACGCCGGGACGCTCCCCGGAGCGCTCCGGGGAGGCCTTCTCCGCGGGACGGCCGCCGGTGGGGCGGGAACCACCGGCCCGGCGGCCGGCGCCGGCCCGCGGCTGCTCGTTCGGGCCGGGGCCGTAGGCGCCGCCGAAGAGGTCGCCCTGGGTGGTCGCGGGCGGGCCGGGAACGGGCCGCGGCGCCTGGCGGGGCGCGGGCTCCTCCGGGTCGCGATAGGCGGGCGGCTGCTCCTGGTAGCCCTGCCAGCCCTGGCCGCCGCCGGGGCCGCCGTACGGAGCCTGGCGCGGGTCGTAGCCGCCGGTGTCGTAGCGGGGCCGCTCGTAGTCCTGCTCGTACGGCTGCCCCTGCCCCTGCTCGTAGGGGTGGCCCTGCTCGTACGGCTGGCCGTGTTCGTACGACTGCGGGTAGTCCTGGCCGCCGTAGTCGGGGGCGTCCTCCTCGGCCGGGCCCGGGTAGGGCTCGGCGGGGGACTGGGGGGCGGGTGCGGGGGTGGTCGGCACCGCGTTGGCGTCGACCATCACGGCGATCCGGACCGGGCGGCTGAGCTCACGGCTGAGGGCCTCGGTCAGCTGCGGCAGCAGCCGGCCCTCCAGCACCTGCTTGGCCCGCTCGTTCGGGGTCGCCAGCAGGGCGGTGTCGTGCATCATCCACATCGGCTGGGTGCGCTGCACCCACTGTTTGTCCATCTCCCCGACATCGGGGTCGTTGACCAGCCGCTCGACGACCCTGGCCCAGACCGGGACGAGGTCGCTGTTGACATCAGCCACTGGTGCACGCTTTCCAAGAACAAACCAGACAAGTTCTGCAACGGTAGTCAGCGAACAGGGCGGGATCAAGTCGTTGTCCACAGGCTGTGGGTAAGACGGGCGATCGCGGGCTGGTTTGACCCCCGTGCCCCGTCCCGCGTACCGTAACCAGGTCGAGTTGTCGATGGCCGCTGCCGCATGTCCGCGGGTCCACCCGCTCCATAAGGCGCGCAGCACGGGCGCCGTGGATTGCCTCAGACCCCAGCCGAACTGGGGCGATGGGCCGGATTTCCGAATCAGGGGAGATCACGCGGACGCACGGTGACGGCCAAGCGATTCCCCGTCATCCTACGATTCACCTCAGGAGCCCCCGAGTGAGCAAGCGCACCTTCCAGCCGAACAACCGTCGTCGCGCGAAGACCCACGGCTTCCGGCTGCGTATGCGTACCCGCGCCGGCCGTGCCATCCTGGCCGCCCGCCGTGGCAAGGGCCGCACCAGCCTGTCCGCCTGATCCGCGCCAGAGTCTGTTGTGCTGCCCTCCGAGAATCGGCTGCGGCGGCGCCAGGACTTCGCGACCGCGGTGAAACGCGGTCGTCGGGCCGGCCGGCCCCTTCTGGTCGTCCATCTCAGCAGAGACGGTGACCCGCAGGGGCAGACCGACCGGACCAGCGACTCCCGCCCGCACGTCGCCGAGGGGACTCCTTCGGCGCGTGCGGGTTTCGTCGTGAGCAAGGCCGTTGGCCCGGCGGTCGTCCGCAATCTGGTCAAGCGCCGGTTGCGTCACCTCGTTCGTGATCGTCTGTCCAGGCTGCCCGCCGGTAGCCTGATAGTGGTGCGTGCGCTGCCCCAGGCCGCGACCGCCTCGTACCAGGACCTCGAACGTGACCTGGACGCGGCACTCAAGCGGTTGCTGAGGACGGAGCCCGCCGCCACGGCGCCGACGGGAGCAGGTCGATGAAGTACCTGCTGATGGGTCTGATCAGGGTCTACCAGTGGACCATCAGCCCACTGCTCGGTCCGGTCTGCCGTTATTACCCCTCCTGCTCGCACTACGGCTACGAGGCCGTGAAGGTGCACGGGGCGGTGAAAGGCGGCGGGCTGACCGTGTGGCGCATCCTGCGCTGCAATCCGTGGACGCCCGGCGGGGTCGATCATGTCCCGCCGCGCAAGCATCCGGTGTGGCACCGGCGGTTGCGGGACTGGCTGAAGAGCCGGTCCGCCACCGGAGACCCGGTGACCGCCACCCCCGCCGGTCCGGACCCCGAGGGCCCGGCGACCATTGGTCCCGTGCGGCCAATCCACCTGTCCAAGGAGCCTGACCGGTGACCTTCTCCTTCCTGAATCCCCTGTACACAGCGGTGTCCTGGATCATCGTCCAGTTCCATTCGCTGTACAGCCACATCTTCGACCCGGACGGTGGCTGGGCCTGGGGTCTCGCCATCGCCTCGATGGTGGTCGTCATCCGGATCTGCCTGATCCCGCTCTTCGTGAAGCAGATCAAGGCGACCCGGGCCATGCAGGCGATCCAGCCGAAGATGAAGGCCATCCAGGAGCGCTACAAGAACGACCGGCAGCGCCAGTCCGAAGAGATGATGAAGCTGTACAAGGATGCGGGTACCAACCCGTTCTCCAGCTGCCTTCCCATCATCGTGCAGGCGCCGTTCTTCACCGCCCTCTACGGCGTGCTCGCCAAGGTCGCCAAGGGCCAGGACATCGGTGTCATCCACGGTGACCTGCTGGTGAGCGCCGGCAAGGCGCACATCTTCGGCGCCCCGCTCTCCGCGACCTTCGTCGGCAGCCCCGAGACCAGCGTCAAGATCGTCACCGCCGTGATGATCATCCTGATGTCGCTGTCGCAGTTCGTCACCCAGCGCCAGCTGATGACCAAGAACGTCGACCTCACGGTGAAGACGCCGTTCATGCAGCAGCAGAAGATGCTGATGTACGTCTTCCCGATCATGTTCGCCGTGATGGGCATCAACTTCCCGGTCGGTGTCCTGGTCTACTGGCTGACCACCAACGTCTGGTCGATGGGCCAGCAGCTGATCGTCATCCACAACAACCCGACCCCGGGCAGCATGGCCTTCCAGGAGCGCCAGGAGCGTCTGAAGAAGGCCGGCCGACTGCGTCCGGACGGTACGGAGATCAAGGGCGCGCTCTGGGGCATGCTGCCCCCGTCCAAGGCGGCCGTGAGCGAGGCGGCCAGCGCCGCCGCGGTGGTCGAGGAGTCGGTGCAGGCGCGCCGCCAGCAGCCCCGTCGGCAGAGCAAGGCCCAGCGCCAGCAGGGCGGCGTCGGACAGCCGACCGTGGAGCCGGGCAAGGACGCCCCGGCCGAGGAGCCCACCGACGCAGCTCCGGCCGACACCGCCCCGGCGGACTCCCCGGCCGATGCCGGTGGCAAGCCGGCGGCCGCCAAGCAGAGCACGGCCAAGCCGGCCGGTACCAAGCAGGGCACCCGGCAGCAGCCGAAGCGCGGTGGCGGCCAGCGGCCGAAGAAGAAGTCCTGACCGGCCCCAAGCCTGTTGTGACAGCCGCGAAGAGCTTCGTTCCCGGCCCGGCAGACGGGCCCATCTCCGAAGGAGTCCATCAGTGACGGAAGGCACCACCTCCGCCGTCGAGGCCGAGACCGCCGCCAGTTCCGACGAGAGCCTCATCTCCCGTCTGGAGCAGGAGGGCGACATCGCGGCGGACTACCTGGAGGGTCTGCTCGACATCGCCGACCTGGACGGTGACATCGACATGGACGTCGAGGGCGACCGTGCCCTGGTCTCCATCGTCAGTGACGGCAACGACCGCGCGCTGCAGCGCCTGGTCGGCCAGGACGGCGAGGTGCTGGAGGCCCTCCAGGAGCTGACCCGGTTGGCTGTCCACCGGGAGACCGGCGAGCGCAGCCGCCTCATGCTGGACATTGCCGGCTTCCGGGCCCGCAAGCGCGAGGAGCTGGCGGTGCTCGGGGCCAAGGCCGCGGAGCAGGCCAAGAGCAGTGGCGAGCAGGTCAAGCTGCGGCCGATGACTCCCTTCGAGCGCAAGGTCGTCCACGACGCGGTCGCCGCGGCCGGCCTGCGCAGCGAGTCCGAGGGCGAAGAGCCCCAGCGGTTCGTGGTCGTGCTGCCGGTCTGAGGCCGACAGGTCGACGACCGGCCGCCGTGGCGGCCGGAGAGCTTCACCGGACGTGACCCCGTCCGCCTCGTGCGGGCGGGGTCGTCGTCCCTTCTGGGATGTTTCACGTGAAACAGTGCGTTGAGCGGGTCGGTGGATCCGGGGATCGGAGAGGTCGAGATGGACACGGAGAACGCGGCTGCCGGCCGGCCGGGGGCGGACGTGGACCCGGCCGCTGAGGGGCGGGCCACCGAGCTGGACCAGCTGTCCGAGGCGCCGGCCGTCGCCCGGGAGGTCTTCGGGGAACGCTACGACGCCGCGGTCCGCTACACGGAGCTGCTGGCCACCGCGGGCGTTCAGCGCGGGCTGATCGGGCCCCGCGAGGTGCCCCGGCTCTGGGACCGCCACGTGCTGAACTGCGCGGTGCTGGCCGAGCTGCTGCCCGCCGGCACCACCCTGTGCGACGTCGGCTCCGGGGCCGGCCTGCCGGGCATCCCGGTGGCGCTGGCCCGTCCGGACGTCTCGGTGACGCTGCTGGAGCCGCTGCTGCGCCGGACCACCTTCCTGGAGGAGGTCGTCCGGGAGCTGGGCCTGGACAACGTCACGGTGCTGCGCGGTCGCGCGGAGGAGATGGTCGGCAAGCTCGCGGTGGACGTGGTGACCGCCCGGGCGGTGGCGCCGCTGGACCGGCTGGCCGGCTGGGGCATGCCGCTGCTGCGCCCGCACGGACAGATGCTGGCGCTCAAGGGCGACAGCGCGGAGCAGGAGCTGGCCGAATCGCGGGCCGGTCTGGCCAAGCTGGGTGCGGTCGAGTGGAGCGTCATCGCGGTCGGCGAGGGCACCCTGGAGACCTCGACCCGGGTGATCCAGGTGAAGGCGGGGGAGAGCCCCGGCGGGGTGAAGGCGGCCACCCGGCGCGCCAAGGCGGCCCGGGCGGGTCGCACCGCGAGCGTCCGGAACGGCGAGCGCGGCCGGGGCGGGCGGCGCCGCAGTCGCTGATCCGGCGTGACGCCGAAGACGTACCGAACACGGGCGGACGGCCTCCTGCGAGGGAGGATCGTCCGCCCGTCGTCGTTCAGGTGGCGGACGGGCCGCTGTTCCCCCCCGGCGTTCGGCCGGGTGGTGCCCCCGGGACACCGGAGTGTCGCAACGTCAGATTTCCGGCATAGCGGGCATGGTGTTTCACGTGAAACGTCGCTCCTTGCTCTCGGGCATCCTCCGCCGTGACCGGGCGGCGACTGTTGCCGCTCCGGTTTCACGTGAAACACTGACCCCCATGCAGGACTCGGAGACCGTCGACCAGATCGATGACACGCCCATCGCACGGGCTGCCCAGGCTGCGGTTCAGGCGATCGGCCGAGCGGGCGAGGGACTGCCCCGGCCCGCCGCCACCCGGGTGATCGTGGTCGCCAACCAGAAGGGTGGGGTGGGCAAGACCACCACCACCGTGAACATGGCCGCCTCGCTCGCCATGCACGGCCTGCGCGTCCTGGTCGTCGACCTCGACCCGCAAGGCAACGCCTCCACGGCGCTCGGCATCGACCACCACGCCGAGGTGCCGTCCATCTACGACGTCCTGGTGGAGGGCAAGCCGCTGGCCGACGTGGTGCAGCCGGTGCACGACGTCGAGGGGCTGTTCTGCGTCCCCGCCACCATCGACCTGGCCGGCGCCGAGATCGAGCTGGTCTCCCTGGTGGCCCGGGAGAGCCGGCTCCAGCGGGCCATCGCCGCCTACGAGCAGCCGCTCGACTACATCCTGATCGACTGTCCGCCCTCGCTGGGTCTGCTGACGGTCAACGCCCTGGTCGCCGGCCAGGAGGTGATGATCCCGATCCAGTGCGAGTACTACGCCCTGGAGGGCCTCGGCCAGCTGCTGCGCAACGTCGAGCTGGTGCGCGCGCACCTCAATCCCGCACTGCACGTGTCGACCATCCTGCTCACCATGTACGACGCCCGGACCAGGCTGGCCGCCCAGGTCGCCGAGGAGGTCCGGACCCACTTCCACCAAGAGGTGCTGAGCACGGCGATCCCGCGCTCGGTGCGCATCTCGGAGGCGCCCAGCTACGGGCAGACGGTGCTCACCTACGACCCGGGCTCGACCGGGGCGCTCTCCTACCTGGAGGCCGCCCGCGAGCTCGCGCTGCGTGCGGTGGGCCAGGGCGGCTCGCTGGTGGGTCAGCAGCGGGACGGCCAGCAGGGGCACGGCGCCCCGGTGGCACAGCACGGCACGACGGAGGGTCATCAGTGAGTGCTCGCAGGGTTGGTCTGGGACGAGGGCTGGAGGCGTTGATCCGCCCCGCCGCGCCGGTGGACGGCGGGGCGGAGGCGAAGCCCGCGGCAGCCGCGCCCGCACCGGCCTCGGTGACGCCGCTGCCGAGCGGCCGCGGCACGGTGGCGGCCCGGGCGGCCGCGGAGAAGCGGGCCGAGCAGGCGCAGCCGGCCGGTGCGTACTTCGCCGAGCTGCCGCTGGACGCGATCACCCCGAACCCGCGCCAGCCGCGTGAGGTCTTCGACGAGGACAAGCTGGCCGAGCTGGTCACCTCCATCAAGGAGGTCGGGCTGCTCCAGCCGATCGTGGTGCGCCAGGTCGGTGCGGACAGCTTCGAGCTGATCATGGGCGAGCGCCGCTGGCGCGCCTCCCGGGAGGCCGGGCTGGAGCGGATCCCGGCGATCGTCCGGGCCACCGAGGACGACAAGCTGCTGCTGGACGCCCTCCTGGAGAACCTGCACCGCGCCGAGCTGAACCCGGTGGAGGAGGCGGCCGCCTACGACCAGCTGCTGCGGGACTTCGCCTGCACCCACGAGGAGCTGGCCGACCGGATCGGCCGCTCCCGCACGCACGTCTCCAACACCCTGCGGCTGATGAAGCTCCCGCCGTCCGTCCAGACCCGGCTGGTGGCCGGGACGCTGATGGCCGGACACGCCCGGGCGCTGCTCGGCCTGTCGGGGCCCGAGCAGCAGGAGCGGCTGGCCGCGCGGGTCATCGCCGAGGGCCTCACGGTGCGCAACGTCGAGGAGATCGTCGTGCTGATGCGCTCGGAGGAACCGGAGGAGCCCAAGCGCCAGGCGCCGAAGGCGGGCAAGCTGAACTCCCCGGCCTTCAACGACCTGGCGAGCCGGCTGTCCGACCGCTTCGACACCCGGGTCAAGGTCGAGGTGTCGCAGCGCGGCGGGAAGCTGGGCAAGGGCAAGGTGGTGCTGGAGTTCGGCTCGGTGGAGGACCTGAACCGGATCCTGGACAGCATGGCCCCGGGTGAGGACGGTCTGCGACTGTCGCAGGGCTGAGCCGGACCGGCCGGCCGAGGGCAACGACCCGATGGGTGCGTGTTCCACGTGAGCGCTGTTTCACGTGAAACATGCACCCATCGGCGTTCGTGGGGGAATGCTCGACCGTGAGAGGGAGGAGGTGCGGCCATGGGACGGCGGATCGCTCCGCTGACGCTGGACAACCTCGGGGACCTGCCGAACGGCTGTCGCTCCTGCGTGTTCTGGGAGCTGGACCCGGTCAGCGCGAAGGAGGCGGTCGAGGCGGGCAAGCCGGAGCTGGAGAAGGAGGGGTGGATCTCCACGGTGCTGCTGGAGTGGGGCTCCTGCGGGCGGATCGTCTACGTGGACGACCGGCCCGCCGGGTTCGTGCTCTACGCACCGCCCGCCTACGTCCCCCGCTCGCAGTCCTTCCCGACCAGCCCGGTGTCGGCGGACGCCGTTCAGCTGATGGTCAGCCGGGTGCTGCCGGGCTACCAGCGCCAGGGCCTCGGCCGGGTGCTGGTGCAGACGGTGGCCAAGGACCTGATCGGGCGGGGGGTGCGGGCGATCGAGGCCTTCGGCTCGTCCGGGCGGGTGCCGACCAGCTGCGTGCTGCCGGCCGACCATCTGCTCGCGGTCGGCTTCAAGACCGTCCGCCCGCACCAGCGCTACCCGCGGCTGCGTCTGGAGGCGCGGACGACGCTCTCCTGGCGGGGTGATGTGGAGGGGGCGCTGGAGCGGCTGTTGGGCGGCGGGCGCAAGGAGCCCGCGCTGCGGCCGTTCTAGCGGGCGCCTCCGTAGGGCGGCTCCGTAGGGCGCCTCGGGAGGGCGCCTCGGGAGGGCGCCTCGGGAGGGCGCCTCGGGAGGGCGCCTCGGGAGGGCGTCGCCACGGGCGTCTCCAGGGGCGTCCGGAGGGCCCGGAAACGACGGCGGCGGGGCTCCCCACCGAGGGGAGCCCCGCCGCCGTGCGGTCGACGACCGGAAGACCTAGATGAACTCGGCCAGCTCGCGCAGCAGCGCGGCCTTCGGACGGGCACCGGTGATGGACTTCACCGGCTCGCCGTCCTTGTAGACGATCAGGGTCGGGATCGAGATGACGCCGTACTTGGCGGCGGTCGCCTGGTTGGCGTCCACGTCCAGCTTGGCGATGGTCAGCTTCTCGCCGTGCTCGGCCGCGATGTCGTCCAGGACCGGGGCGACCTGGCGGCACGGGCCGCACCAGGTGGCCCAGAAGTCGACCAGTACGGGCTTCTCGCTCTTCAGGACGTCCTGCTCGAACGTCGCGTCGGTGACGGTGGTGGTGGCGCCGGCCACGGGAACTCCTCGGGTTCGGACGGAGGGGGCTGCTGCCAGGAGAACAACGGGTGGGCCCGTTCTGTTTCTGCCCGGCCGGGGCGGGGGTGTTTCACGTGGAACACCCCCGTGGGGCGGAGGGTGGGGCTCAGACCGCGACGGCGGCCTTGGCCTCCAGGTCGTCCAGCGCGGCCAGGTAGCGCTCGGCGTCCAGGGCGGAGGAGCAGCCGGTGCCGGCGGCGGTGATGGCCTGGCGGTAGGTGTGGTCCACGACGTCGCCGGCGCCGAAGACGCCCGGGATGTTGGTCCGGGTCGAGGGGGCCTCGACCTTGAGGTAGCCCTCGGCGTCCAGGTCCAGCTGGCCCTTGAAGAGCTCGGTGCGCGGGTCGTGGCCGATCGCGATGAACAGACCGGTGACGGCCAGCTCGCGGGTCTCGCCGGTGGTGGTGTCGCGCAGGGTGACGCCGGTCAGCTTCGGGTCGCCGTGGATGGCCTCGACCGCGCTGTCCCACTCGAAGCGGATCTTCGGGTCGGCGAAGGCGCGCTCCTGCATCGCCTTGGAGGCGCGCAGGGTGTCGCGGCGGTGGATGATCGTGACGCTGCGGGCGAAGCGGGAGAGGAAGGTCGCCTCCTCCAGGGCGGTGTCGCCGCCGCCGACCACCGCGATGTCCTGGTCGCGGAAGAAGAAGCCGTCGCAGGTGGCGCACCAGGAGACGCCGCGGCCGGAGAGCTTGTCCTCGTTGGGCAGGCCGAGCTTGCGGTGCTGGGAGCCGGTGGTGACGATCACGGCGCGCGCCTTGTGCACGTTGCCCTCGGAGTCGGTGACGGTCTTGATGTCACCGGTGAGGTCGACCGCGACGATGTCGTCGGGGATCAGCTCGGCGCCGAAGCGCTCGGCCTGGGCCCGCATGTTGTCCATCAGCTCGGGGCCCATGATGCCGTCCCGGAAGCCCGGGAAGTTCTCGACCTCGGTGGTGTTCATGAGCGCACCACCGGCGGTCACGGCCCCCTCGAAGACCAGCGGCTTGAGGGAGGCACGGGCCGTGTAGAGCGCGGCCGTGTACCCGGCCGGGCCGGAACCGATGATGATCACGTTACGGACGTCGCTCACTGCTTCTCCTGGTTCGCATCGCGACCCGCGTTTGCTGCGGGGAGGGCGGTCCTGCTCCGCCGCCCGGGACAACGACTGACCAGTGTCTCGCATTCCCAGGCGGATCAGTACCAGGCGCCCGAAGTCCGGAAGCGGCGTGCCGCCGTCGGCGTGGATCGCATGGGAACGGCCGGTCAGCGGCTGGGAACGGCCTGGTGCAGGACGACCGGGCCGCAGTCGGGGGAGCGCAGGTAGACGTCGACGGAACCGGGGCGGCCGGGCAGGGAGTAGACCAGGACGTCGACCGGGGCGCCGTGGTAGCTGCCCCGGTCGGTGGCCAGCGGGGTGCCGGAGGCGGGTGCCGGGCAGCCCGGGCCGCTGGGGGAGGCGGGGGAGGGCGAGTCGGGCTCCGGGCGGCCGCCGTCGGCGGGCGGGGCCCCCTCGGACTGGGCGGGCCCGGTGGCCAGCAGTCCCGGGACGTTCTTCGAGCGGGCCAGCAATTGCTGCACCTGGGTGGTGAGTTCGTCGTCGCGGTAGTCGGTGCCGGCGCCCGCCGTGTGCGGGGCGCGGACATCGTGGCCGTCGGTGGTGGCGGCCGGGGCGCTGCCCGCGGTGGCCGCCACCGTGCCGGACCCGTCGTCGGGGTGGAGCAGCAGTGCCCCGCCGAGCCCGAGGGCGGCCAGGACGGCGGCCGTGCCGAGCAGCAGGGCGAACCGTCGCCGGCGGGCGCGACCGGGCCCGACGGCCGAGCCGGACCGGCCGGCGGGTCGGTCGCCGGACGGGGCAGCCGGCCGGGAGGCCGTGGAGGAGGGCGTGACGGGCACCGTGGCGGCACGCGCGGGCCGGGCCGGGGCCTCGGCCCGGTGGTCGGCCGCGGGGGCCTCCTGAGCCGGTTCGACGGCCTCGCGGCCGCTCCCGGCGGCTGCGGCGGCGGCCTCGGCCAGTGCCGCGTCCAGCCGGGCGGCGACGTCGGCCGGCATCGGCGGGGTCTCGACGTCGCCGAGCAGCGACTGGACCTCGGCGAGGGCGTCGACGGTCTCCCGGCACTCGGCGCAGCCGTCCAGGTGCCGGCGCAGCGCCCCGATGGTGTCCGGGGACTCGATCAGTCCTTCGGCGAGGTCGGCCAGCCGCTCGATCGGGGGGTGGTCCTCGGCGGGGTCGGGGAAGGAGGGGTGGGCGTTCATCGGGTGCTCGCGTCTCCTTCCAGGACCGTCCGGCCGGTGCTCGGGCCCGACCCTGTGACGGTGCCGGGCGGCTTCGGGTTCCCCCGGGTGTCGCGGCGCGGTGGGGCCGAGCCGCGGGCGGGCGGTGTTTCACGTGAAACATCGGGCTCGCGCAGGTGCCGGACCAGGGGGAGGAGCCGGGCCCGGCCGCGCGCGCAGCGGCTCTTCACGGTGCCCACCGGAACGCCCAGCAGTTCGGCCGCCTCGGCCACCGGGTACCCCTGCATGTCGACCAGCACCAGTGCGGCCCGCTGCTCGGCGGGCAGCTCGGCGAGCGCCGCGGTCAGCTCGCGGTGCAGCTCGGCCCGGACCACCGGGAAGTCGGCCGGCTCGGCGCTGCCGACCAGGGTGTCCAGCCGCTGGGGGTCCTCGTCGAGCGGGGTGGTGCGGCGGGTGGCGCCGCGCCGGGCGCGGTCCAGGCAGGCGTTGACCACGATCCGGTGCAGCCAGGTGGTGACCGCCGAGCGGCCCTGGAAGCCGGCGGCGGCGCGGAAGGCGGAGACCAGGGCGTCCTGGAGGGCGTCGGCGGCCTCCTCGCGGTCGCCCAGGGTGCGCAGGGCGACCGCCCAGAGCCGGTCGCGGTGGCGGTCCACCAGCAGACCGAAGGCCGCCGGGTCGCCGGCGACGTGCCGGGCGAGCAGCGTCGCGTCGTCCGTCGGGTGCGCGTCGTCCGCCACCGTCACCCCTCCCTCCCGGCCGCCGGTCCGTGCCGCGTCCGCGGTCGTCGGATCAGCCGGAGACCTTCACCTCGGCGACGTGGCCGCGGAACCTGCCGTCGGTATCCTTCGTCAGACCGGTCAGCCAGATCAAGAGGTACCGCGTGGTGACCGGGGAGTCGAGGGTGTACTCGACGTTGCTCCCGGTCTTCTTCCCGACGACGGTGAAGGCGTCCGGCTTGGCCTGCAGCGGGTTGGCGCCGGCGGCCGGGGTGGGCAGCCGCAGCTCCGCGGACTGCTCGCCGCCGGAGAACTGGACGTTCACCGAGGAGACCGGCTGCGGCGAGCCGAGGTCGATCAGCAGGCCGGTGCCCGACTTCAGCGCGGGCGGCTTGGCGCCGAACTGGTCGACGTACCAGCCGGTGGTCCACGAGGTGCTCAGGTCGCCGTCGATGGCCTTCCCGATGCTCTCGGTGCCCTCGGGTCCGTCGCCCAGGGGGTTGTAGGACTGCGCGTCCTTGACGGCCAGCGTCACCGGGTTGTGGGTGCTGGCCTGGGGGCTCGGCGCGGTGCTGCTGGTCGAGGGGGCGGTGGACGCGGTGGCCGACCCGGTGTGCCGCAGGCTGTCGACGAACTGCCAGGAGGCGACGCCGATCGCTCCCAGCGCGACCGTCCACGCGGTGGCCTTGACCACCCGGCGCAGCCGCCGCCTGGCGCGCCGGGAGGAGGCCGGGCGGGAGGAGGCCGGCAGCGGGGCGACGGTGGTGTCGGCGACCCGGGTCGGGTTGGGCGCGGTGGGCAGCGCGTGGGTGTTGTGCCGGGGCGGGGCCGGGAAGGCGGGCAGCTCCGGTTCGGGCTGGCGGATCCGGGGCATCTGCGCGATCGCCCGGACCAGCTCCTCCGGCGTGGTGATCGGCTGGGCGTGGTGCGGCGGCTGGTCGAACAGGGCCCGCGCGGCGAGCTCGGACAGGCCCTTGTGGACCCCGGCGCGGACCTGGTCCGGCGCGGCGTTCTGGAGGCCCTTGGGCAGGCCCTGGAGGTCGTAGCGGTCCTCCGGGTACGGCCAGCGGTGGGTGAGCGCGGCGAACAGCAGTGCGCCGATCGCGCGGGTGTCCGCCCGCTGGGCGTCCTCGGCGTCCTCGGCGGGCAGCCCGCGCAGGGCGGCGTCCACCGCGATGCCGTTGATCCGGTACTGGCCGCTGTCGGTGCGCAGCACGCAGCGCGGGGTGAGCCGCAGGTGGGCCTGGCCGCGCCGGTGGGCGGCCGCGACGGCGTCGGCGACCTGGCGGACCATCTGGTACGCCTCGTGCGGCTCCATCGGGCCGTTGGCGAGCAGCCTGGCCAGGTCGGAGGAGTGCGGCAGCCACTCCCGGACGACGTAGACCAGCTCGCCCTCGTGGACGGCGTCGAGGACCTGGACGAAGCGCGGGTCGCCGAGCAGCGCGGCGGACTTGGCGGCCGCCACCACCTTGCGGGCCCGCTGGTGGCCGGAGGCCATCAGGTGGACGCCGACGGCCCGGCGCAGCTTCTCGTCGACGGCGCGCCAGCTGCTGAAGGTCTCGGTCTGGGAGATGCACTCCTCCAGCCGGTACCGGTGGCCGATCATGTCGCCGCTGCGGCGCTGCGGGGCGGGGAGGGTGCGCGGGAGGGTGGCGGTGTCGCGCGGGTCGACCGTGGGCTGCGGGTCGGTGGGGCGGCGCGCCGGGCGGGCGGGTTCGTCGGCGGGCTTCTTCCGGGGGGAGCCGGCGGCCAGTTCGGCGCGGAGCTCCTGCACGGAGAGCGGTGCGGTGATCTCCGAGGTCTCCTCGCCGGCGGGGGTGCCCGGTCCTGCGGCCGGTGCGTCGTGCCCGCCCTCGTCCCCGTCCTCGTCCTTGTCCTCGTCCTTGTCCGCGTCGGTGCGCCCGGGGGCGGCGGCAGCGGTGGTGGCGCCCCCGCGGGCGTCCGCGGAGGTGCTCCCGCCGGCGTCCTGCGAGCCCGTGAGCTCGTCGATCGCCGCGGCCAGTGCGGCCTCGTCCGTCGCCGCGTCAGCTGCTGACGTGTCGACGACGGCCTTGGTGCCATCAGCCACCGTGGTCCTGCCTCCCCTTGTGTAGCCCCGGCCTGAGAGATTCGCTGGAGCCCGGGGGTCGGCGGCCCTGTGCTCCAGGACAATTGTGCCCACTCTTCTCCACCGGGTACGACCGCTGAGACGTCCGCTCGGTTGCACGCGGGTGGAGAGATGTGGTGCAGATTCGACACCGGGTCGCCATCCGACGGTCGGGCGGACCCGAACCGACCGGTGCCCCAGCACTCGGCCGGACGAGCGGAGGAGCGTCTCGCTCCGGTTGACGCCCGGTCAGGGCGCCCGCTCGTCCGGCCGGTGGTCGGACGGTCAGCGGCCCAGCCGGCCGCGGACCATGCCCAGCATGGCGTTCAGTTCCTCGATCCGCAGGCGCTTCGCGATGAGCACGAAGACCGCCAGCTGGAGGCCGCCGGCCACGACCAGGGCCGCCACGCTGCCCGGCCAGCCGCCGAGCACCTGCTGGACCCCCAGGCTGGCGCCGAGGCCGACCAGGGCGGCCGGGACGCAGGCGGCGGCCAGCCGGCTGTACGTCCTGCCGATCCGCTTGGTGTCCAGTCCGCCGATCCGCTTCTTCAGCTTCGGCATCGCGACCGTCACCCCGACGGCGTAGGCGAGGCCGTAGCCGAAGGCGAGGCCGACCACCGTCCACTCGGCGGGCAGCACCAGCCAGCACAGCAGGGCGAAGCCTGCCTGGCAGGCCGCGACCCAGACGGTGTTGGAGAACGGCGTGCGGGTGTCCTCGTAGGCGTAGAAGCCGCGCAGCATCACGTACTGGGCGGAGTACGGGATCAGGCCCAGGGCGAACGCGGAGAGCATCAGACCGACGTTGGTGGCGTCGTTCAGGACGGTGTCGTTGCCGCCGACCGCGTAGATCGCCCGGCCGATCACCGGGCCCAGCGACAGGAACAGGAAGGCCGCCGGGACGACCGCCACCGCGGTGGTGCGCAGGCCGTAGGAGATGTCGTCGCGCACGGCGCCGGCGTCCTCGTCGGCCGCCGCCCGGGAGAGCCGGGGGAGTACCGCGCTCATGATCGAGACGGTGATCACGGCCTGCGGGAGCTGCCAGATCAGCAGCGCGTTGGAGAACGCGGCCAGGCCGACGCCGCCGTGGCCGGCCGCCGCCGCGGCGTCGCCCGCCTTGGTGGACAGCTGGGTGATCACCAGGTAGCCAGCCTGGTTGGCGAGCACGAAGAAGAACGTCCACTTGGCCAGCCGGGCGGCCTTGCCCAGGCCGTGACCGCGCCAGTCGAAGCGGGGCCGGAAGCGGAACTCGGCGGCCCGCAGGTACGGGATCATCGCCAGCGACTGGACGACCAGACCGATCAGGGTGCCGAGGCCGAGCAGCCGCACGCCCTCGGGGGAGATGCCCTCCGGGGTGACGTGGGTGGTGCCGAAGCCGCCGTAGACCCAGATGTAGGCGGAGAAGGTGAAGATCACCACGATGTTGTTCAGGACCGGGGTCCACATCATCGCGCCGAAGCGGCCGCGGGCGTTGAGGATCTGGCCCATCACCACGTGGATGCCCATGAAGAAGATGCTCGGCAGGCAGAAGCGGGCCATCGCCACCGTGGTGTCGGCGCGCTCCGGGTTGGCCATCATCGGGTGGGCGATCAGCTGCACCAGCACGGGCGCCCCGAGCACCGCCAGGAAGACCACGCCGCCGAGCCCGACCATCACCAGGGTGAGCAGCCGGCTGGCGTACGCGGTGCCGCCGTCCTCGTCGTTCTTCATGCTGCGCACCAGCTGCGGCACGAAGACCGCGTTCAGCGCGCCGCCGCCGATCAGGATGTACAGCAGGGTCGGCAGGGTGTTCGCCGCGTTGTAGGAGTCACCCATCACGCCGACACCGATGGCCGCGGTGATCACCATGGTCCGGACGAAGCCGGTGCCGCGGGAGACCAGCGTGCCGGCCGCCATGATCGCGCTGGAGTTCAGCAGGCTGGCGACCTTGCCGCCACCGGCCGCCTGGGCGGGTTCGGCGGCGGGCGCCTGCTGGGCGGCCTGCTCCTCGGCGACGATGTCGGACAGCGGTTCGACCGCCGGGGGCACCGCGACGGCGGCCACCTGCCTGGTGGCCTCCTCCTCGGAGAGCGGCGGGTCGAACTCGATCGGCGGCACGAAGTGCTGCTGCCCGCCCGGAGCGCCGCCGTGCTGCGGCTGTCCCGGGTAGCCGCCCGCCGGCGGGTACGGGGCGGGGCCGACCGGAGGGGCGGTCGGCTGGACCGGCTGCGGGGCCGGGGCGGGCTGCGGGACCGGCGGCTGGGCCGCGGCCTGCGCCGGGCGGCCGCCGAACAGGGCGTCCACCCCGACGTACTCGGTGGTCTCGGTGTCCCAGGCGGAGTGCGCCGGGCCCGGCTCCCACTGCGGCCGGGGCTGTTCGACGCCGCCCCAGTGGCCACCGGCGGCCTGCGCCGGGGCCGGCTGCTGCGGCCAGGCGCCCTGCACCGGGGTGTCCCAGCCGGGCTGCACCGGCGGCACCGGGGCCGCGAACTGCTGCTGGGCCTGGTACGGGGTCGGCGGCACCGGCGTCGGGTAGCCGCCGCCCTGCGGCGGCAGCTGCGGCGGCACGTCGTACGCGGCGGCCGGCTGCTGGGGCGCGACGGGCCGCCCGGCTTGCAGACCGTACGGGTCCTGGCCGTCCTGCGGGTGCCCGTACGCGTCCGCCGCGTACGGGTCCTGGGCGTAGGTGTCGGCCACGTACCAGTCGCCGGACGGCGACTCGGCGCCCGGCCGGCTCTCACCGCGGCCCGACGGCCGCTCCTCGCTGCGCCCGGTCATGTCACCTCTTCGCTGTCGTGGGGGGAGGCCGGCCCGGCGGTGCGGGGGGTCGGCGGTATCAAGGACCAACCTTCTCATCACCGGCGGCCCGATCCCGGCCATCCGGGCTGCTGCCGCGCGGTGTCTGCGCGGGACCGTCACCTCGGGTGTCGTCCGTCCCGCCGGCCCGGTCCGGTTCCGCGGCCCCGGCGCGGTCCGCGGTGGAGTCCTGCGCCGTGCCCTCCGAGGCGTCCTGCGCGGTGTCCTGCGCGGGGTCCTCCGCCGTGTCCTCCGCCGTGTCCTCGGCCGTGTCCCGCGCTCCGGTGCCGTCCGCCGCCGGGGCGTCCCCTACCGGCTGGTCGCCGTCCTCGTGCGGCTGGCCGCCGCGCCGCTTGCGCTGGCGCACGAAGCGCAGCGCGGCCAGCAGCAGCAGGACGCCGGCGCCCGCGAAGATGTACAGCACCCCGTTGGTCACCGAGGTGACCTCGACCTTGAACTGCTGGGGGTCGCCGTACGGCCGGGAGTCGGGGCCGGTGGTCCACAGCTGGGCGGTCATCGCGACCGTCCCGTTGTTGTGCGCCTCGGCGTTGAAGCGCAGGGTCACGCTCTGCGAGGCCGGGAGGACCAGCTCCTCCTCCTTGCTCACCCGCAGCCTGTTCGGCTGGGCCGAGGTGAGCACCAGCTTCAGGTTGGTGACCGTCTGGGTCAGGTCGTTGCGGACGCTGACCTGGAGCAGACCGGTGTTGCCGGCCAGGGTGACGACGTTCTTCTTCGGCACCTGGACGGCGCTGGTCAGCTCCTTCAGGTACTTCGTGACGCCGGCGCGGTAGGTGCTCCCGGCCGGCGGCTGGCTGCGCCATTCGGTGGACAGCGAGCGGACCATCGCGGCGCTGAACGGGCCGCGCACCCGCTGCGGCAGGGTGAGCACCCGCATCAGGGTGTCCAGGTCGTGCTGGATGTCGTCGGTGCGGCTCAGGTCGGCCGCCGGCAGCTCCGAGGCGCGGGCCTGGGTCGGGTAGTCGGTGGGCGCCGGGACGGCGGTGTTCGCCTTCGGGTCGGCCGCGGACTGGGCCACCGCGTCCAGCTTGACCGAGGAGATCCACTTGCCGTCCGCCGTCTGCAGGGCGCTCGCCAGCGCCTTGGCGCCGGCGACGCTCAGCTCGCGCGGGGGCAGGACCAGCAGTCCGCGCTGGTTCTGCGGCTGCTCGTGGGTGATCGCGAAGGTCTCGGCGAGGAAGCGCTGGGTGGCGTCGGTCTGCGCCTGCGGGCTGCTCAGGTCCTTGTCGAAGAGCGAGGAGACGGTCTCGTCGGCCACCACGGCGCTCTGCCCGCCGCCGATCGGGCGGACGGCGGTCGGGGTGTAGTTGAGCGAGTCCGCCTCCGGCATGCTCGCGCCGTTGACCAGCACCAGCCCGCTGCCCGACTGCTGGGCGAGGGAGGCGATCTGCTGGTCGAGGTAGCCCTGGAACGGCCAGGCGACGTCCGACCGGGTGTCCACGGCGAGCCGGCCCTCGACGGTCAGCCGGCCGGCGGTGGCCGCCTTGCTCAGCGCGGTGGTCATCCCGGTCAGGTCGGAGCCGTTGTGGGCGATCGAGGCGAGGTCCGGGTCGGCGTACGGCAGCGAGACCACCTGGGTGCCCGGCTTGGCGACGGCGGCCCGCAGCTTGTCCAGCCAGGCGACGGCGGCGGCCGAGGGCTGCATCTGGACGGTGTTGTCGTCCTTGACGGACTTGCCCGACCCCTCGGTGCCCGGCTTCTGCACCCGGTAGGTCTTGGTCATCGCGAGCGCGGCGTCCAGCAGGTCCGGGTCGATCACCCAGGTCAGGCCGTTCAGCTTGGCGCCGGTGTCGACCAGCTCGTACAGCCGGCCGCCCGGGGCGAACTCGGTGGCCAGGCTGTCGTCGCGCAGCACCGAGACGGGCTGGTCGTTGCTGTCGGTGGTGGTCTGGGCGGCCACCACCGGCGCGTGCACCAGCGGCCAGACCGTGGCGACCTTCGTCGGCTGCGCCTCGGCGCCGCCCGGGTTGTACGGCAGGAAGGTCCGGGCGATGCCCAGGGGGCGGTCGCGCGGGTTGTCGGCGGTCCCGCCCCAGGCGTCCACCGCGAGCTCGTACGCGCCGCTCGCGGACAGTCCGAGGTCGCTCACCGCGACGCTCAGCGTGTACGGCTGGCTCTGTCCCGGGTTCAGCTCCGGCAGGGCGTACTGGGGGGTGTCCAGCTCCGTGCCGTCCTTGCCGTCCGGCGTGGAGCGGTCGGCCACGTTGGCCAGGTCGCTGCGCCGGTCCAGCGGCTTGTTGGAGTACGGCTTGCGGACGGCCGCGTGGGCGCCCTTGACCGCCGACTTGCCGGCGTTGGTGACGTGTCCGGTGATCGTCACGATGCCGTTCGGGGTGGCCACCTGCGGGCTGAGCGTGTCGATGGTCATCACCACCGGGTACTCGGCCGTGATGGTGGAGTCCGCGGCCGGCCGGACGTTGCCGCCGGCGGGCAGCGCGCCGGCCGGGGTGGCCGTGAAGAGGGTCAGGGCGGCCGCGCAGGCGGCGGCCAGGCGCGCGCCCGCCCGGCGCGTCCGGCGGGCCGGATGACGCCCCTCGGCGGGGCGCTCGGCCCCTCCAGGCTGTCGGTGCGTCCCCAGGCCCGAGTGCCGTGCCGGCTCACTCACTCGCTTCGCCCTCGCCGTTCTCGATCGTTCGCTGCTGATGCTGTCGTCCGGCGCGGTCCGCCCGACGGTCTTCGCTTGACTCTCTTGGATCGCTCCGCCCGACGCCGTCGCCGCACCGCTGCCGCGGGGGTTCCCGCGGACGGTGGCGGCGCGCGGCACCGCATCCCCCGTCCGGTGCCCGAGACTCGTCCACCGGCATGGTAACGATGCAGCCCGCGGCGCAGTGTTGCGGGCTGTGGGGTGAGACGCCCAGAACGCGCGGGCGGTTGACCTGTCGGGGCACGTACCCTTGTGAGCCGTGTCCACTGCCAATGAGCCCACCGCGCACACCGACCCCTCCAGTACCGCCGTCCAGGTCGTACCAGGCCTGAGCGAGGCCCAGACCCTCGGCCTCCAAGAGCTGCTGCGGGTGTCGCCGGTCGCCGACGAGATCGCCCGCCGGTTCCAGGCGGCCGGTCACCGGCTGGCGCTGGTCGGCGGGTCCGTCCGGGACGCGCTGCTCGGCCGGCTCGGCAACGACCTGGACTTCACCACCGACGCCCGCCCGCAGCAGGTGCTCAAGCTGGTCAAGGGCTGGGCGGACGCGGTCTGGGACGTCGGCATCGCCTTCGGCACGGTCGGCGCCCGCAAGGACACCCCCGAGGGTTCCTTCCTGATCGAGATCACCACCTACCGCTCCGAGGCGTACGACCGCACCTCGCGCAAGCCCGAGGTCAGCTACGGCGACACCATCGGGGAGGACCTGGTCCGCCGGGACTTCACCGTCAACGCGATGGCCGTCGACCTGCCCGGCCGCGGCTTCGTCGACCCGCACCACGGTCTGGAGGACCTGGAGGCCCGGGTGCTGCGCACCCCCGCCACCCCCGAGGAGTCCTTCTCCGACGACCCTCTGCGGATGATGCGGGCCGCCCGCTTCGCCGCCCAGCTGGACTTCGACCCGGCGCCCGAGGTGGTCGCCGCGATGACCGCGATGGCCGAGCGGCTCACCATCGTCTCGGCCGAGCGGATCC
Organism: Kitasatospora sp. NPDC127067; assembly: GCF_042724755.1. NCBI lineage: Bacteria > Bacillati > Actinomycetota > Actinomycetes > Kitasatosporales > Streptomycetaceae > Kitasatospora > Kitasatospora sp. NPDC127067. Next base: position 35,151 of record NZ_JBHXEM010000016.1, read on the forward strand.
AGGCCGAGCTGAACAAGCTGCTGCTGGCCAAGCACCCGGTGAAGGGCCTGCGGCTGCTGGTCGACACCGGCCTGGCCGGGTACGTGCTGCCCGAGCTCCCCGCGCTGCAGCTGGAGCGGGACGAGCACCACCGGCACAAGGACGTCTACGAGCACTCGCTGACCGTCCTGGAGCAGGCCGTCGACCTGGAGCAGGACGGCCCGGACCTCACCCTGCGGCTCGCCGCGCTGCTGCACGACATCGGCAAGCCGCGCACCCGCCGCTTCGAGTCGGACGGCCGGGTCTCCTTCCACCACCACGAGGTGGTCGGCGCCAAGATGACCCGCAAGCGGATGCGGGAGCTCAAGTACTCCAAGGAGCTCATCGAGGACGTCTCGCGCCTGGTCGAGCTGCACCTGCGCTTCCACGGCTACGGCGGCGGCGAGTGGACCGACTCGGCGGTGCGCCGCTACGTCACCGACGCCGGGCCGCTGCTGGAGCGCCTGCACAAGCTGACCCGCTCCGACTGCACCACCCGCAACAAGAAGAAGGCGGCCGCGCTCTCCCGCACCTACGACGGTCTGGAGACCCGGATCGACGAGCTGAAGGCGCGGGAGGAGCTGGACGCCGTCCGCCCGGCGCTGGACGGCAACCAGATCATGGAGCTGCTCGGCCTCAAGCCCGGCCCGCAGGTCGGCAAGGCGTACAAGCACATGCTCGAACTCCGGCTGGAGCACGGCCCGATGGAGTACGACGAGGCGGTCGGGGCACTGCGGGCCTGGTGGGCCGAGCAGCAGGGCTGAGTCCGGGTCCGGATCTCCGGACGCGGCGCCGGACACGGTGCCGGACACGACGGGAGGGGTGGGCCCGGCCGCGGGGCGGGGGCCCCCCCCCACCCCCGCCCGCGGCGGTGGGTGGGTGGGGGGGGGCCCCGAGGACGGGGGCGGGGGGGGGGGGGGGGTGGGGGTGTTGCGGCAGGGCGACGTCCGG
>NZ_JBHXEM010000016.1:36129-117185 GCF_042724755.1 Kitasatospora sp. NPDC127067
CGCTCCTGTTGTGCGTGGTGGCCTGTGCCCCGGGTGGCCGGTCCTTGTCCGGGCCCCCAATCGGTGGGGGGGGCGCCCGCGCGCGCGGGCCGCCCCCACCCCTCCTCCGTACCGGGCTACTTGAGCTGCTTCAGGCAGAGCACGTAGTCCAGGGCCGGGAGGTTGGGGTGCTTGCTGGTGTACCAGCTGTCCGACTTCGGCTGCTTCTCGCAGGCCTTCTCGTCGGAGGTGGCGAGGTACTTGTAGACGATCTTGTACTGCGCCTTGGTGTCGGTGCAGGGCACCACGGTGATCTTCGGGTTGGTGTCGGTGGTCTCGCTGGTGCCGTTCGCGTTGCGCAGGCAGTCGCCGGGGTTGGCCGAGTCCACCTTGCTGTCCGAGTCGGTCGGCGTGGTGACCGGCGGGAACGTCAGCGTCGGGACCGGCAGCGTGAAGGTCGGAGTGGGTATGACCGGTGAGGTGTAGGTCGGCTTCGGCAGCGGCATGGGCGAGAAGGTCAGCACGGTGGGGGACGGCGTCGGGTCGGCGACCGGGTCGACCTTCTTCGGGCCGAGCACCCCGGTCGCGGCCAGGGCCACGGTGACCGCCAGCGAGACCGGCACCAGCAGCATCGCGATGTGCGGCCGGCTGGTCAGCGGAACGCCCGGGTTCAGCTGGGGGCCGTGGCTGCCCGGGACGGGCGGCGGCAACTGCTTGAACTTGTTGTGCGGGCCGAGGTTCAGCAGCAGCGTGATCGGGGTCAGCAGCCAGGACACCAGGCTCCACCAGCCCTGGACCAGCGTCCGGGCCGACATGTCGCGCACCGTCGCCGTTCCGCAGGTGCGGCAGAACGGGCCGGTCATCCGCAGCATCCGGTAGGCGATGATCAGGCCCTGGTGGCCGCGGACGGTGGCGTTCACCGCCGGGTAGCCGCCGCAGAACCGGCAGGTGGTCCCGTCCGTCGGCGGCGGCGGGTACCCGTAGCCGTAGCCGTCCGGCGGGGGCTGGGCGCCGTACGGCTGCTCGGGCGGCGGCGGGGCGCTGGGGTAGCCGTATCCGGGCGCCGGCGGCGGTGCGCCGTATCCGGGCGCCGGCGGCGGTGGGGGCGGTGCGCCGTAGGAGCCGCCGGAGGCGTACGGGTTGCCGTCGCCCGGTGGCGGGCCGTACGGCATCTGCGGTGGTGGCGGAGGCGGAGCGGACAAGGGGGTCCCCCGGGAAGGAAAGGAGAGGCGGAAGGGGTCAGGACTTCTTCACCGGCGGGACGCCGGTGGTGGTGGGCGCCAGCGGGCCGAGGCAGAGCACGTACCGCTTCTTGTTCCAGCGGCGGCCGCTCTTGCCCGAGACCGCGCTCGTGGTCTGCGGCGTCTGCTTGCAGCGGGTCACGTCCGTGGTGCCCTCGAACTTCGACAGGACACGGTAATTCGCTTTGCTGTCAGTGCACTTGACGATCTCGACGTCACGGGAGCCGCTCGCCCGCACACAGTCCCCGGGCTTGGCGCTGCTGACGCTCGGCCCGGCCACGAAGTAGCCCACGGCCAGTGCCACGCAGCCGCCGACCAGCCCGACGATCCGCAGCTTGGACCGGATGCCGCGCTTGGCGGCCGGCGCGGGCGGCGCCGCCGGGGCGGGCTGGGGCGGGCCGTACGGTCCGGCGGGCGGCAGCTGCCCGTACGGTCCGGGAGCCGGCTGTCCGTACGGCTGCTGTCCGTAGGGCGGTTGGCCGGGCGGCTGCTGCCCGTAGGCGGGCGGCTGTCCGTACCCGGGCGGCGGACCGTAGCCGGGCGGGGCCGGCGGTGCGGGCTGCCCGTAGGCCGGCGGCGGTCCGTACGGCGCGGCCGGCGGGGGTGGCGGTGCCCCGTACGGCGTGGCGACGGGCGGCCCCACCGGGGCCGGGCCGTACGGATTCGGCGGTGTGCTCATCAGTTCGTCCCCCGAGACGGAGTTCTGTCGATCCGACAGGTTCGAGTACCTTAGCGAGTCGGTCGGACGCCGTCGGCCGCGAGCCCCGAGGGTTCCCAGGAGCCCTGGTCACCGGGGGAGCGGGCTCCGGCGGGCGGCGCGCAGGTAGAGGACCGCCGTCAGGGCGTATACCCCGGCGACCCCCAGCACCACCGCGACCGAGCGGCCGGACAGCGGCAGCACCAGTGCCGTGACCAGGGCGGCGGCCACGAAGGCGACGTTGAACAGCACGTCGTAGATGGCGAAGACGCGGCCGCGGTACTCGTCCTCGACCGACTCCTGCACCGCCGTGTCGGCGCAGATCTTGGTGCCCTGGGTGACCACCCCGAGCAGCAGGGCGGCGATCAGGCAGGGCACCAGGGTGAAGCTCAGGCCCAGGGCGGGGACGAAGGCCACGGGGGCGACCAGGCAGGCCGTCATCCACCCGGCCAGGCCCAGCCGACGGGTGCACCAGGGGCTGACCAGCGCGGCGACGAAGAACCCGGCGGCGGACAGACCCACCGCCTGGCCGAGGGTGACCAGCCCGGCCGCGCTGTCGGTCGGGTCGTTGAAGGTGTACCGGGCGAGCATCACCACGACCACGATCAGCACGCCGTAGCAGAACCGGGCCGCGGTGACGGCGGCCAGCGCGTGCACGGCGGGCCGGCAGTCCCGCACGAGGTGGCGCACCGCGGCGCCGAGTTCGACGGCGGCCCGGACCAGTGCCTGGCCGAGCGCCGGGCGGCCCTCGTGCTGCTCCGGGCCGAGCAGGTCGCGGTCCATCCGCCGGGCGGCCAGCGCGGCCGACAGGTAGAGCAGCGCGGCCACCGTGACCAGGGCGGCGTCGGCGCGCGGCCCGGGATCCATCAGCTGGTGCAGCGCGAAGCCGATGCCCCCGCCCGAGGCGGCGGCGACCGTCCCGAGGGTGGGGGAGAGGGCGTTGGCGGTGACCAGCTGGTCCTGCTCCACCACCCGGGGCAGGGCGGCGGACAGGCCGGCCAGGATGAACCGGTTGAGCGCGGTGACCAGCAGGGCCGAGGCGAAGAACAGCCAGGTCGGCGCCTGGGCCAGCAGTAGCGCGCCGGTGCCCAGGCCCAGCACGAAGCGGGCCAGGTTGCCGAAGTAGAGCACCTGGCGGCGGCGCCAGCGGTCCAGCAGTACGCCGGCGAACGGGCCGATGACCGAGAACGGCAGCAGCATCACGGCCAGCACCGAGGCGATGTCGGCGGGGGAGGACTGCTTCTCGGGGGAGAACACCACGTACGCGGCGAGCGAGACCTGGAAGACGCCGTCCGAGAGCTGGGAGAGCACCCGGGCGGTCAGCAGCCGCCGGAAGTCGCGGCCCTTCAGCAGGTCCAGGAGCGTGGCGCGGTGCGCGGACTGGTGGGTGCTGCCGTTCTCGGTGATCGCCACCCGCCCAGAGTGCCATGGAACCGGCCACTGTTTCACGTGAAACATTGGCCGCGAGAACGTGAGGGGCCCACGATCCGAAGACCGTGGGCCCCTCCTACGGCTGTGCGAGCCGTGAGCGGTCAGCCGCTCAGCGCTCGACCTCGCCGCGGATGAACTTCTCGACGTTCTCGCGGGCCTCGTCGTCGAAGTACTGGACCGGCGGGGACTTCATGAAGTACGAGGAGGCCGACAGGATCGGGCCACCGATGCCGCGGTCCTTGGCGATCTTCGCGGCGCGGACGGCGTCGATGATGACACCGGCGGAGTTCGGGGAGTCCCAGACCTCCAGCTTGTACTCCAGGTTCAGCGGGACGTCGCCGAACGCGCGACCCTCCAGGCGGACGTACGCCCACTTGCGGTCGTCCAGCCAGGCCACGTAGTCCGAGGGACCGATGTGGACGTTCTTGGCGCCCAGCTCGCGGTCGCGGATCTGCGAGGTGACGGCCTGGGTCTTGGAGATCTTCTTGGACTCCAGGCGCTCGCGCTCGAGCATGTTCTTGAAGTCCATGTTGCCGCCGACGTTCAGCTGCATGGTGCGCTCGAGGATGACACCGCGGTCCTCGAACAGCTTGGCCATCACGCGGTGCGTGATGGTCGCGCCGACCTGGGACTTGATGTCGTCACCGACGATCGGCACGCCGGCCTCGGTGAACTTGTCCGCCCACTCCTTGGTGCCCGCGATGAACACCGGCAGGGCGTTCACGAAGGCGACCTTGGCGTCGATGGCGCACTGGGCGTAGAACTTGGCCGCGTCCTCGGAACCGACGGGCAGGTAGCAGACCAGGACGTCGACCTGCTGGTCCTTGAGGACCTGGACGACGTCGACCGGAGCCTCGTCCGACTCCTCGATGGTCTCCAGGTAGTACTTGCCCAGGCCGTCGAGGGTGTGGCCGCGCTGGACGGTCACGCCGGTCGGCGGCACGTCGCAGATCTTGATGGTGTTGTTCTCGCTGTTGCCGATGGCGTCGGCCAGGTCGAAGCCGACCTTCTTGGCGTCGACGTCGAAGGCGGCGACGAACTCCACGTCACGGACGTGGTAGTCACCGAACTGGACGTGCATCAGCCCGGGGACCCTGCCGGCCGGGTCGGCGTCCTTGTAGTACTCGACACCCTGCACCAGCGACGCGGCGCAGTTGCCCACGCCCACGATGGCTACGCGAACCGAACCCATTCCGGTTGCTCCCTGTGATCTCATGAGGACCGCCGGGGTCGGCGGAACTCGTCCTGCTTCTTCGATGACTGCATGTACGGGCGCGAGGCGCCCGATCCTGCCGCGCGGCACAGGGCTGGCGCGGTGTCAGCGCTCCTGGGCGGAGCGCCCCGGGCGGTCGTACGGTGGCCCGGGCGGGTCCTGGGACCCGTCCTCCTGGCCACGGCCGTCCGAAGTCTTGTGGGGGCCGGCGGCGGGGCCGCCGGCGTCGGAGCCGGCCCGACCGGTGCGGTTGGACCGCTCGGTCTCGATCAGCTCGTTGAGCCAGCGGACCTCGCGCTCCACCGACTCCAGTCCGTGCCGCTGGAGTTCGACGGTGTAGTCGTCGAACCGCTCGCGGGCGCGGGCCAGCGAGTTGCGCATCCGCTCCAGCCGCTCCTCCAGCCGGCTGCGGCGCCCCTCCAGGACGCGCATCCGCACGGCCCGGTCGGTCTGGCCGAAGAAGGCGAAGTGCACGCCGAAGTGCTCGTCCTCCCAGGCGTCCGGGCCGGAGTCGGCGAGCAGTTCCTCGAAGCGCTGCTTCCCCTCGGCGGAGAGCCGGTAGACGATCTTGGACCGCTTGCCGTTGAGCGCGGTGGCCGGGACGTACTCGACGTCCGGGTTGTCCTCGACCAGGAAGCCCTGGGCGACCAGGCTCTTCAGGCAGGGGTAGAGCGTTCCGTAGGAGAGCGCCCGGAACGTGCCGAGCAGGATGTTCAGCCGCTTGCGCAGCTCGTAGCCGTGCATCGGGGCGTCGTGGAGCAGTCCGAGGACGGCGAACTCCAGCACTCCTGAGCGTCTGCCCATTGCCTTCGTCCTCCTCCCTCTCGGTGTCCGTCCGGCCGCCGCATCCGGCGGTATTCCGCTTCGATGTATCGGCTCGATATATCGAGAACAGTAAACCCGGCCCTCGGAACGAGCAAGGGGGGCACGCGTGAATGTGATCACAAGCCGACGCGCAGGTGAGGTTAGCAACGGGCTTGTAATGATCTGTTGCCGTTTTGCGGTCATTGGCAACTGATGTCCGATTAGTTGTATATCCGTGCTGCGTACGCTGTCGCGTGTGCACGAGGACCACCTCCGGGATCAGGGCGGTTTGCGGGCATCGGACGTGAACCCTGCCTTCAGGCTGGAAACGCCTGGCGAGGAGTGGCTGGAAGATGAGCGAGCGACGGCGAAGGACGCCCAACCCGGGCGGTGACGGGCAGCAGCCCCCGGGAGGCGGCGGCCGTCGGGGAGGTGGGTCGGAGCCCGACGAGCTGAGCTCGGACGGCGTCGGCCGACGCCGCCCCTCGGGGGTGAGGGAGACCGCACAACAGCCCCGGATGACCCGTGCGGAGATGCGCAAGGCTGCCCAGAAGAAGGGCAAGGGGGGCGGCCGGCGCGGTGACGCCGCGGCCTCCGCCGCCGTGGCCGCGGGCCCCGGCAAGAAGCGCTTCATCGACTACCCGCGGTTCGGCAAGAGCGGCATCCGGCGCTGGCTGCCGTCCTGGAAGCAGTGGCTGAGCGGCTTCCTGCTGGTCTTCGGCTGCTTCGTCGGCCTGGTGTTCTACCTGTACCAGAGCACCAAGGTCCCGGAGCTGAACGATCTGGTGCAGAACCAGAACACGATCTACTACTGGGCCGACAACACGGAGATGACCCGCAAGGGCCAGACCAACCGTCAGATCGTCGAGCTCAAGGACATCAGCCCCAACCTCCAGAACGCCGTCATCGCCGCGGAGAACAAGAGCTTCCAGACCGACAGCGGCATCGACCCCAAGGGCATGCTCCGCGCCGTCTGGAACATGGCGAAGGGGGGTGAGACCCAGGGCGCCTCGACGATCACCCAGCAGTACGTGAAGAACGCCTACCTGAGCCAGGAGCAGACCCTCAGCCGCAAGGTGAAGGAGTTCTTCATCACGCTGAAGATCAATCAGGAGAAGAAGAAGCCCGAGATCCTCACCGGCTACCTGAACACCAGCTGGTTCGGCCGCGGCGCGAACGGCGCCCAGGCGGCCGCCCAGGCGTACTACGGGGTGGACGCCAAGGACCTCAACGTCTGCCAGAGCGCCATGCTGGCCGGTCTGCTCAAGGGTGCGGCGTACTACGACCCCACCAACCCGGACAACAAGGAACGGGCCCAGGGCCGGTGGAGCTGGATCCTGGACCAGATGGTGGACACCAAGGCCATCACCCCGGACGAGCGCGCCAAGTGCAACGTGTTCCCGGACCCGATCCCGCAGAAGCCCAGCTCCAACATGAACGGTGAGATCAGCTACCTGGTCGACACCGCCAACAAGTACGTGATGGCCACCGACAAGTCGATCACCCCGCAGATGATCGACCGGGGCGGCCTGAAGATCTACACCACCTTCGAGAAGGACAAGGTCGACGCGCTGAAGAGCGCCGTCGACGCCGTCAAGTCGGAGAACCTCAACCCGCAGAAGCGGCCGGACAACGACACCAACATCCAGTTCGGCTCCGCCAGCATCCGCCCCGGCGACGGCGCGATCGTCGCCCTCTACGGCGGCGACGGCGTGGAGAACGGCCACTTCGACAACAACGCCGACGCCACCGGCGTCCAGGTCGGCTCGACCTTCAAGCCCTTCGTGCTGGCCACCGCGATGCAGACCGGCGTGCAGACCGCGAAGGACGACAAGGGCAAGCCGAAGCGGATCAACGCCGACAGCCGCTACCTCGCCGACGACATGTCCGAGATCCGCAAGCCGGACGGCTCGCTGGTGATCGGCGACGACGGCAAGCCGTACCGGCAGAAGAACGAGGACTCCGGCAAGCGCGGCTACGTCTCGCTGCGGCAGGCCATGCAGTACTCGTACAACGTGCCCTTCGTCCAGCTCAACCAGGACGTCGGCGGCCAGAACGTGGCCGACATCGCGGTGCAGATGGGCGTCAAGAAGGAGAGCCTCGCCGACCCGAAGACGGCGACCTTCCCGCTCGGCACCTCCACCATCAGCCCGATCCGGATGGCCACCGCCTACGGCACCCTGGCGGCCAGCGGCAAGGAGGCCGAGCCGTACTCGGTCACCAAGGTCGAGGTGAGCGGCGTGGAGCGCCCGGGCTTCGGCAAGAAGGAGCCCAAGGTCGCGCTGGAGCCGGCCGTCGCCGACAACGTCACCGACGTGCTGGTGAACGTGGCCGTGAACGGTACCGGAAAGAAGACGAAGGACCTGGGCCGCCCGGTGGCCGGCAAGACCGGTACCACCGACCAGAACAAGTCGGCCTGGTGGGTCGGCTACACCCCGCAGCTGGTGACCAGCGTCGCGATGTGGCGCGAGGACCCGACCAAGCACGAGCGGCAGTCGCTCAACGGGACCGGCGGCAAGGAGTCCATCCACGGTGGTGACATCCCGACCGACGTCTTCACCCGGTACATGAGGGCCGCACTGGCCAACGAGAAGAAGATGGACTTCCCGACCCCGCAGCCGGTCGGCACCGAGGTCGACTCCTCCGGTGCGCCGTCCACGGCCTCCGCGACGGCCACCCCGACCACGGCCGACACCCCGACGGCCCCGGCGCAGCCCCAGTCGCAGGCGCCGCAGCCGCCGGTGCAGCCGCAGCCCACCCAGACCTGCGTGCCCGGCGTGGACTGCCCCGGCGACCAGCCCAGCCCGTCGAGCACCAAGAACCCGCACCCGGGCAACAGCTGTCTGCCGGTGTTCGGCTGCCAGACGCAGCCCCCGGGACCGACGGACAGCTCGTCGCCGGGCGGCGGCGGAAAGCCGGGCGGTGGCGGCAGGCCGACGCCGAGCAGTACCGGCGGCGGCCAACAGGGCGCGGCAGCCGGGCAGTAGCCCGGTCCCGGCTCGACCCCGAACGGCGGTGGCGGTCCTCCTCGGAGGGTCGCCACCGCCGTTTTCGTCCGGATCACCGCCGTTTCCGGCCCGGCCGTCGCGTCGCGACCGGCGGGCCGCCCGCCGTGCGGGGGCGCGGACCGTTGCGGGGGCCTCCTCGTCCCGACGGGATCGGTGCGGCAGGATGTCCGGCATGACGTCGAGCGATCGTGACGAAACCGCCGGCCCGGTCGGGTCCGGCGCCGCCGCAGGGCCCCTCCCGGCAGCCGTCGCCACGGCCGCGCCCCCGGTCAACACCGTGGTCGTCCCGGCCGACGAGGACCCGGTGGCGGCGGCCGGCAGCGAGGTGTTCGGCGGGCCGCCGGGCCGCCGGGCGCTGCTCGGCGTCTCCTGGTGGATCCCCGCGCGCTTCCTGGCGCTCGCGGTGATCGTGGTGTCGGTGCTCGGCATGGTGCAGAAGCTGCCCTGCTACGAGCAGGCCTGGTTCCAGCCGGGCTCGCCGCAGTACATCCACGCCTGCTACAGCGACATCCCGCACCTGTTCTCCGGACGCGGCTTCGCGGCCGGGCTGCACCCGTACGTGGACCGCATCCCGGGCTCCTCGGGGGATCTCCAGTACCTGGAGTACCCGGTGCTGACCGGCCTGTTCATGCAGGTCGCGGCCTGGCTGACGCCCGGCGGCGGCGACCAGCAGAGCCAGGAGCAGTGGTTCTGGGCGATCAACGCCGGGCTGCTGATGGCCTGCGCCGTGGTCGCCGCGGTGGCGCTCTCGCGCACCCACCGGCGCCGCCCGTGGGACGCGCTGCTGTTCGCGCTCGCCCCGGTCCTGCTGCTCAACGGCACCGTCAACTGGGACCTGCTCGCGGTCGCCCTGGCCGCCGTGGCGATGGCCTGGTGGGCCGGTGCCCGGCCGGGCTGGGCCGGTGTCTTCATCGGTCTGGCCACCGCGGCCAAGCTCTATCCGCTGCTGCTGATCGGCCCGCTGCTGGTGCTCTGCTGGCGGGCCGGCAAGTGGCGCGAGTTCCGGGTGATGCTGGGCGGTGCGGTCGGCGCCTGGCTGGTGGTCAACCTGCCGATCATGCTGGCCAACTGGCGGGGCTGGTCGACCTTCTACGTGTTCAGCAAGCACCGCGGCGAGGACTACGGCTCGTTCTGGCTGATCCTGATGCAGCGCCGCGGCGCCGGGCTGGCCGACCTCGACGTCTACATCGGCGTGCTGATGGTGCTGGGCTGCCTGGCCATAGCGTGGCTCGGCTTCTCGGCCGCGCGCCGGCCGCGCTTCGCCCAGCTGGCCTTCCTGGTCGTCGCGCTGTTCGTGCTGGTCAACAAGGTGTACTCGCCGCAGTACGCGCTCTGGCTGCTGCCGCTCGCGGTGCTGGCCCGGCCGCGCTGGCGGGACTTCCTGATCTGGCAGGCCTGCGAGGTGCTCTACACCCTGGGCATCTGGTCCCACCTGGGCCTGGTCACCGGCTCCAAGCAGCACGGGATCAGCGAGGGCTGGTACCACTTCGCGATCGGACTGCACCTGCTGGGCACGCTCTACCTGGTCGCCCTGGTGGTCCGCGACGTCCTCCACCCGGACCACGACCCGGTCCGCTGGGACGGCAGCGACGACCCCTCCGGCGGGGTGCTGGACCACGCCCCGGACGTGTCCGTGCTGGGCACCGCCCGTCGGCTGCGCGAGGAGGAGAGCTACGCCGCGTACGCGCCGGCCGGCCCCGGGCAGTGGCTCGACGAGCCCGAACTGCCGGAGCCGGCCGAGAAGCCGTAGCTCAGCGGTCCACCACGCGGTCGAAGTGCGTGGTGGTGTGCCGGACCTGGAGACCGAGCTCCTCGCCGATCGCGGGGGGCGTGGTCTCCCCGTCCAGGAACAGCAGCGAGACCTGCATGTGCGGCGGCTCGGCGAACCACAGCTGCTTGCCGGCCCAGTGGAACGGCGACTTGGTCTTGTTGACCGTCGCCAGGCCGGCCCGGGCGATGCCCTTGGCCCGCGCCCCCATGCTCTGGACGTACTTGGGCGCCTCCAGGCCGATGCCGTGCGCGGTGCCGCCGGCGACCACCAGGATGTGGCCGTCGGAGGGCGCCGGATGCTGGCGGTAGCCGTAGCGGTCGCCCTTGCGCAGCTGGGTGACGTCCAGGACGGTGGCCCGGACCTCCAGCGCGGCGTGGTCGCCCAGCCAGAGCCGGGTGCCGATCCGGGCCCGGAAGACCGTCTGCGGGTAGCGCTGGGCCAGCTGGTCCAGGCCGGCCGCGCCGAGGTGGCTGACGAACACGGTGTGCACCGGGATGCCGGCCGCCCGGGCGGTGTCCACCCAGTACGCGACCTCCTCGACGGGGCTGGAGCCGTCCGGCCGGTCCATCGGCAGGTGCAGCGCCAGGCCCTCGAAGCTCACGCCCTCCAGCTCGGCGGCGACGGTGCGCAGGTCGTCCGCGCTCACGCCGTGCCGGCGCATGGTGGTCATGCACTCCAGCACCACCCGGGCGCCGTGCAGCGCGCGCAGCGCGTCCACGCTGGCCACCGTCCGGATCACCCGGGCGTGCGGCAGCGGCAGCGCCTCCTCGCCGACCCGGTACGGGGTGAGCACCAGCAGCTCGCCGCCGTACCACTCGGCGGCGTCGGCCGCCTCGTACGCGGTACCGACGGCGAGCACCCCGGTGCCCAGCAGCGTCGCCTCCTCGGCCAGCCGGTGGTTGCCCAGGCCGTAGCCGTTCCCCTTGGCGACCGGCACCAGGCCGGGGAACTCGGCGAGGACGGAGCGCTGGTGGGTGCGCCAGCGTTCGGTGTCGAGGTAGAGCGACAGCGTCATCGGGGCAGCCTCCTCAGCGGCGGGACATGTAGAGGTCGAGGGCCTTGTGCAGCAGCTTGTTGAGCGGGAAGTCCCACTCGCCGAGGTACTCGGCCGCCTGGCCGCCGGTGCCGACCTTGAACTGGATCAGACCGAACAGGTGGTCGTCCTCGTCCAGGGTGTCACTGATGCCGCGCAGGTCGTACACCCCGCCGCCGAGGGCGTAGGAGTCGCGCATCATCCGCCACTGGATGGCGTTGGACGGCTTGACCTCGCGCTTGTGGTTGGCCGAGGCGCCGTAGGAGTACCAGACGTGCTCGCCGACCACGAGCATCGTGGTGGCGGCCAGCGGCTCGCCCTGGTGGTAGGCGATGTAGAGCCGCATGCGGTTCGGGTCCTCGGCCACGAGGGCCTTCCACATCCGCTGGAAGTAGGCCAGCGGGCGCGGGGTGAACTTGTCGCGCTCGGCGGTGACCAGGTAGAGCTGGTGGAAGATCGGCAGGTCGTCGTAGCCGCCCTGGACGACCTCGACGCCGCTCTTCTCGGCCTTCTTGATGTTGCGGCGCCAGAGCTGGTTGAAGTTCTTGTGGATGTCGTCCAGCGAGCGGTTGGCCAGCGGCACCTGGAAGACGTAGCGGGGCTGGACGTCGCCGAAGCCCGCGCCGCCGTCCTCGCCCTGGAGCCAGCCGGCCTTGCGCAGCCGGTCGGCCACCTCGAAGGCGCGGGCCTCGTACCAGTCCGCCTCGACGTCGCGCAGGCGCTTGGCCTGCTTCGCGGCGATGGCCTCCTTGATGGTGGGGGCGTTCCAGCGGCGGATGACGATCGGCGGGCCCATCTTCACCGAGAACGCGCCCTGCGACTTGAGGTGCGCCAGCATCGGGGAGAGCCAGCGGTCGAGGTCGCGGTCGAACCAGTCGATGACCGGGCCCTCGGGCAGGTAGGCGAGGTAGCGCTTGAGCTTGGGCAGCTGGCGGTACAGGACCAGGCCGGCGCCGACGAGCTGGTTGGCCTCGTCGAACCAGCCGATCGACTCGGACCGCCACTCGGCCTTCACGTCACCCCACGACGGCACCTGCATGTGGCTGGCCGAGGCGCGGCTCCTGATGAAGGCGAGGTGCTCCTCGCGGGTGATCGTCCTCAGGCGCAGGCTCATTGCTCGGTGCTCCTCGTCGGTCGGGCTGCGGTGGCCCCAGTTCTCGGGCTGACCCTATCGTCCGGGGCTCGGGCACCCGTCGTGGTGGGCACGACGGCGCCCCCGCCGGGTACCTGTCTCCTCTGCAGATACGCGACGGGGGCGGCGAGGGTTCCGGGCGGGCCCTGTGGGCTCGGTCCCAGTGGCGGCGGCGCGGGGCGGGCGCGGGGGAGGGGTCAGCCCCAGAGACCGCCCCGGGCGATGCCGAGGTAGAAGCCGAGCGCGGCGGCGCCGAGCGAGACCATCAGGACGAAGCGCTCGGCGGTGGTGACCGAGACGAACATGCCCCACAGGCCCGTGACGATGCCGAACAGGCCGGTCCACGAGGTCAGCAGGTGCAGGTTGTGGAAGAACGAGGTGGTGAACGCGATCACGCCCAGCAGGGCGGTGACGCCCACCAGGGTGTTCTCGCGGGGGTGCGGGTGGCCGTCGGTGTTCAGCGTGAGGGCGGGCATGCGGTGGACGGACTGGGCCATGGGTCCCACCTCCTGGCGTGGAGACGAACGGGCAGGAATCCCGTTCCGTCCAGATTGCGGTGCTTGGGTCGCTCTCACAACCCCTATGCGTTTTGTTCGGCCGTCCGGGTGCAGGTAGGCTGTGCCGTCTGCACTGGTGTAGTTGTGCCCCCTTTGCGTCCGCTTCCGGGCGACGACCACTTTCGGGTGGAGCAGGGGGCCGACTGTCCGACCCGGCCGCTACGGTGGGCCGGAGTCGTCACTGCTCCGGTGCCGACGCTACGCACAACCCTCCTGCCACGGAGAGACCGTGGCCGCTGAGTCCAAAGGAGGTGGGTTACTCATGCGTCACTACGAGCTGATGGTCATCCTCGACCCCTCGGTCGAGGAGCGCGCTGTCTCCCCCCTGATCGAGAGCTTCCTCGCCGTCGTCCGCAACGCGGGTGGCAAGGTGGAGAAGGTCGACACCTGGGGTCGCCGCCGTCTGGCTTACGAGATCAACAAGCAGTCCGAGGGCATCTACTCGGTCATCGACCTCAAGGCCACGCCTGAGGTCGTCAAGGAGCTCGACCGCCAGCTGGGCCTGAGCGAGTCGGTTCTGCGGACCAAGGTCCTGCGCCCGGACACCCACTGAGCCACCTCTGAGGCCTTCGGGTCTCGGGTAGCTCGCGTCCGCTGTTTCACGTGAAACGGCGGCGAACGGACATCTTCCCGAGAGGTCATCACCACCATGGCAGGCGAGACCGTCATCACCCTCGTCGGCAATCTCGTCGACGACCCCGAGCTGCGCTTCACCCCGTCGGGTGCGGCGGTCGCGAAGTTCCGCATCGCGTCCACCCCCCGCACCTTCGACCGTCAGACGAACGAGTGGAAGGACGGCGAGAGCCTCTTCCTCACGTGCAACGTCTGGCGGCAGCCGGCGGAGAACGTGGCCGAGTCGCTGCAGCGCGGCATGCGCGTCATCGTGCAGGGCCGACTGCGCCAGCGGTCTTACGAGACCAAGGAAGGCGAGAAGCGGACGGTCTTCGAGGTCGAGGTCGACGAGGTCGGTCCGAGCCTGCGTTCGGCGACCGCCAAGGTCACCCGGGCCAACCGGTCCGGCGGCCCCGGTGGCGGCTTCGGCGGCCAGCAGGGCGGCGGCCAGCAGGGCGGCGGTAACTGGGGCGGCGGCGGTGGCGGCCAGCAGGGCGGCGGCAACTGGGGTGGAAACTCCGGTGGCGGCCAGTCCGGTCCCTCCGACGACCCCTGGGCCTCCAGCGCCCCGTCCGGTGGAAACCAGGGCGGCGGCTGGGGTGCCCCGTCCGGTGGTAGCGGTTTCTCGGAAGAGCCCCCGTTCTAAGAGCTGACAGATTTCGTGCGGCCCGGCGGCCGGCGTCCTCGGACGCCCGCCGGGCCGTGAACCCCAAATGGAGCACACAATGGCGAAGCCGCCTGCTCGCAAGCCGAAGAAGAAGGTTTGCGTCTTCTGCAAGGACAAGGTCAACTACGTTGACTACAAGGACACGAACCTGCTGCGGAAGTACATCTCCGACCGCGGCAAGATCCGTGCCCGTCGGGTGACCGGCAACTGCACCCAGCACCAGCGTGACGTCGCCACGGCCGTGAAGAACAGCCGTGAGATGGCGCTGCTGCCCTACACCAGCACCGCGCGCTAAGAGAGGGTGACCAAGTAATGAAGATCATCCTCACGCACGAGGTGCCGGGTCTCGGCTCCGCCGGCGAGGTCGTCGAGGTCAAGGACGGCTACGCCCGCAACTACCTGGTCCCGCGTGGCTTCGCCATCCGCTGGACCAAGGGTGGTCAGAAGGACGTCGACGCCATCCGTCGCGCCCGGAAGATCCACGCCATCCAGACCCTCGAGGCCGCCAACGAGGTCAAGGGTCAGCTCGAGGGCGTCCAGGTCAAGCTGGCCGTCCGCTCGGGCGAGGCCGGCCGTCTGTTCGGCTCGGTGACCCAGTCCGACGTCGTCGAGGCCATCAAGGCCGCCGGCGGCCCGGCCGTGGACAAGCGCGCCGTCGCGATCGGCTCGCCGATCAAGACCGTGGGCTCCCACAAGGTCTCGGTCAAGCTGCACTCGGACGTCGTGGCCAACCTCGACGTCGCCGTCGTGGCTGCCTGAGCTCCGTAGCCAAGGCCCGAGGGCCGGACTCCTCCGGGAGTCCGGCCCTCGGTCATTTCCGGACGGGACCCCCGCGGGAGTCCCGTCCGGAGGCGTTTCAGCCGCGCACCGCCCCGGTGACCAGCCACTTGCCGCCGCGGGCGCGCCAGGCCAGGAAGCCGGCCCGCAGCAGCATGAACAGGTTCATCGCCCACCAGAGCCCGGCCAGTCCGGTGCCGGTGGCCGGGACCGCCAGCGCCACCGGGACGAACACCGCCAGGGTCGCGAGCCCCGCCCACGCCAGGTACGGCCCGTCCCCGGCGCCCATCAGCACGCCGTCCAGCACGAAGACCAGGCCGGCCACCGGCTGGGTGAGCGCGAGCAGCAGCAGGGCGGTGTCCAGCTGGGCCCGGACGGCCGGATCGGGCGTGAACAGCGGGACGTACAGCGGGCGGGCGAGCACCACCAGCAGGCCGAGCACCAGCCCGGAGACGATGCCCCACTCGACCATCCGCCGGGTGGCGGCCCGGGCGCCGGGGGCGTCCGAGGCGCCCAGGTAGCGGCCGATGATGGCCTGGCCGGCGATCGCGATGGCGTCCAGCGCGAAGGCCAGGAAGTTGAACAGCGTCATGGTGATCTGGTGGGCGGCCACCTGGTCGTCGCCGAGCCGGGCGGCCACCGCGGTGGCGGTCATCAGCACCGCGCGCAGGCTGATCGTCCGGACCAGCAGCGGGCCGCCGGCCCTGGCACTGGCCCGGATGCCCGCCGTGTCCGGCCGCAGCGAGGCCCCTTCCCGGCGGGCGCCGCGGACCACCACGACCAGGTAGGCGGCGGCCATCCCGGTCTGGGCGAGCACGGTGCCCCAGGCCGACCCGGCGACCCCGAGTCCGGCGCCGTACACCAGGCCGACGTTCAGGCCGATGTTGGCGGCGAAGCCCGCGACGGCCACCACCAGCGGTGTGCGGGTGTCCTGGAGGCCGCGCAGCACACCGGTGGCGGCCAGCACCATGAGCATCGCCGGGATGCCCAGGGAGCTGATCCGCAGGTACGTCACCGCGTGCGGCGCGGCGGTCGCCGAGGCGCCCAGCACGTCGGCCGCCCAGGGGGCCAGCAGCAGGGTGAGGAGCACGACCGGGACGGCCAGGCCCAGGGCGAGCCAGATGCCGTCGATGCCCTGCTGCACGGCGCCCCGGCGGTCTCCGGCGCCGATCCGGCGGGCGACCGCCGCGGTGGTGGCGTAGGCGAGGAAGACGAACACGCCGGTCGCGGTGGAGAGCGCGGCGGAGGCGACGCCCACCCCGGCCAGCTGGGGGGTGCCGAGGTGGCCGACGATCGCCGAGTCGGCCATCAGGAAGAGCGGTTCGGCGACGAGCGCGCCGAAGGCCGGGACGGCCAGGGCGAGGATCTCCCGGTCGTGGCGGCGTCGCGAGGGGGCCGGGGCCGGGGCCGGGGTCGTGGGCGAGGCGGTCATGGGCTCCAGGCTACTCATCCACAGGTAATGGATGTAAGTGCCATGTGACCATTACTCGAAATCTTGAGCGGTGCGGTTCGCCCGCTCTGTGCCCACAGCCGTTCGGAGGTGTGTGAAGAATTTCTCATGCACAGGCCCGGAACGGGGTAATCCCAGGTCAACAGGTTGACGGTGGATCGATGGTCCGGTTATCCACAGGAACGTCCACAGGGGTGTCCACAGCTTTGCGGCAGTTCTCCACAGGAGAGGGCCGGTCATCCACACCCCCTGTGGATAACCGCCTTGGCGCAACGGCGTCCGGCGCCTTAGCGTGGGCCCTCCGCCCGACACTCCCGCCGCACCGGCGTCCGATTTGTCGGAGCCGTGGCGTACAAAGAGGAGCGGATCCGCTCCACCCAGCCACCGGCAAGCCCGCTCCAACTTCGCACCACTCGCTGATCGGGGAACACGCGTGACCGGCCCCCAGTACGACGACCACGACGCCCCGCCGCCGGAGGAGGACTGGCAGACCGCCGAGGACCCCTTCCCGGCCGGCGCCTTCGACGACGCGCCCTTCCCGGACGGCCCGGGGGACCGACTGCCGGTCTCGCGCGGCCGCGGCGAGGGACGTCAGGGCGGTGGCCGCGACGGCTTCCAGAAGGGCGGCTTCCAGAAGGGCGGCAAGGGCGGCCGGTCGGAGGGCGGCCGACAGCGCCGGGACGAGGGCGACGGCGACGGCGGCGGCGGGGCGGACGGCTTCGAGCGCGTCCCGCCGCAGGACCTGGCCGCCGAGCAGTCCGTCCTGGGCGGCATGCTGCTCTCCAAGGACGCCATCGCCGACGTGGTCGAGGTGCTCAAGCCGGCCGACTACTACCGGCCCGCGCACGAGATGGTGCACGGCGCGATCCTCGACCTCTACGCCCGCGGCGAGCCGGCCGACCCGATCACCGTGGCCGGCGAGCTGACCAAGCGCGGCGAGCTCCAGCGGGTCGGCGGCGCCTCGTACCTGCACACCCTGGTCAACTCCGTCCCGACCGCGGCCAACGCCGAGTACTACGCCCAGATCGTGCACGAGCGCGCGGTGCTGCGCCGGCTGGTCGAGGCGGGCACCCGGATCGCCGGCATGGGCTACGCGGCCGAGGGCGACGTGGACGAGATCGTCAACGCCGCCCAGGCGGAGATCTACGCCGTCACCGAGCAGCGCACCAGCGAGGACTACGCGCCGCTCGCCGACATCATGGAGGGCGCCCTCGACGAGATCGAGGCGATCGGCTCCCGGCAGGGCCAGATGTCCGGCGTGCCGACCGGCTTCGCCGACTTCGACCAGCTCACCAACGGGCTGCACCCGGGCCAGATGATCGTCATCGCGGCCCGTCCCGCGATGGGCAAGTCCACCCTCGCGCTGGACTTCGCGCGGGCCTGCTCGATCCAGCACAAGCTGCCGAGCGTCATCTTCTCGCTCGAAATGGGCCGCAACGAGATCGCCATGCGCCTGCTCTCCGCCGAGGCGAGGGTGGCGCTGCACCACATGCGCTCCGGGAACATGACGGACGACGACTGGACGCGGGTGGCCCGCCGGATGCCCGACGTCAGCGAGGCGCCGCTGTTCATCGACGACTCGCCGAACCTGTCGATGATGGAGATCCGGGCCAAGTGCCGTCGGCTGAAGCAGCGCAACGACATCAAGCTGGTCGTCATCGACTACCTCCAGCTGATGCAGTCCGGCGGCTCCCGGCGGGCCGAGAACCGTCAGCAGGAGGTCTCGGACATGTCCCGTAACCTCAAGCTGCTGGCCAAGGAGCTGGAAGTCCCGGTCATCGCGCTGTCCCAGCTGAACCGTGGCCCCGAGCAGCGCACCGACAAGCGGCCGATGGTCTCCGACCTCCGCGAGTCCGGCTCGATCGAGCAGGACGCCGACATGGTCATCCTGCTGCACCGCGAGGACGCCTACGAGAAGGAGTCCCCCCGCGCGGGCGAGGCCGACCTGATCGTCGCCAAGCACCGAAACGGTCCGACCGCGACCATCACGGTGGCCTTCCAGGGCCACTACTCGCGCTTCGTCGACATGACCCGGGACTGAGCCCGGAGCGCGCGGGGAGCCGGTCAGACGGTGACGGTGGCGCGGAACAGCGTGCTGCCGGTGCCGCTCAGGCGGGTCGGGGTGCCGGTGGCGGGGAGGAAGGCGCACTGGCCGCGGGCCAGGTCCAGGACGGTGCCGTCGGCGGCGGTCAGGCGGGTGGCGCCCTCGGTGCAGAACAGGATCTGCGGGGTGCGGCCGTCGATCCCGCGCTCCGTGCCGTCCAGGACGAAGCGGGAGAGCCGGAACTCGTCGATCGGGACGGGGTAGAGCTCCTCGCCCGGGGTGCCCGGGACCGGGGCCGGTTCCAGCACCTCGGGGGCGCCGGCCTCGAAGACCACGACCTTCAGCAGCTCCGGCACGTCGATGTGCTTCGGGGTGAGGCCGGCCCGCAGCACGTTGTCGGAGTTGGCCTGGAGCTCCACGCAGACGCCGGACAGGTAGGCGTGCGGCACCCCGGCGCCCAGGTAGAGCGCCTGGCCGGCCCGCAGCCGGACGTGGTTGAGCAGCATGCCGGCGATCACGCCGCGGTCGTCCGGGAAGTCCTCGGCGATCCGGGCGTACGGGGCGTACTCCCCGTCGGGGTCGGTCAGGGCCAGCACCTCGACGGTCCGCCGGACGGTCTCCCCGTCCAGCGAGAGGGCGGCGGTCAGGGCGCCGCGCAGCGCCTCGGACTCTCCCCCAGCCTTCGGCCGGGAGGTGCCCCCACCGGCGGCCAGCCGCTCGATCACGGGGGCGAGCCCGGGCACCGCGAGTCCGGTCAGCAGCCGGGCCGCCCCGGCAGGCCGGCGGAAGCCGCACAGGCCCTCGAAATCGCCCAGCGCGCAGACCATCTCGGGCTTGTGGTTGGCGTCCCGGTAGTTGCGCTCGGGGGCGTCCAGGGGGATCCCGAGGGCGTTCTCGGCGGCGAAGCCGGCCCGGGCCTGGTCGAGGGTGGGGTGGGCCTGGATGGACAGCGGGATGCCCGCGGCCAGGACCTTGAAGAGGAACGGCAGGGCCGGGCCGAACCTGGCGACGCTCGCGGCGCCCAGTTCGCCCTCGGGGTCGGCGGCGATCAGCTCGTCCAGCCGGCGCGGGCCCTCGCCGCGGTCGGCGCGCGACGGTGCCCCGGGGTGGGCGCCCATCCACAGCTCGGCCTGCGGTTCACCGGTCGGCCGCTGCCCGAGCAGCTCGGGCAGGGCGGTGAGCGACCCCCAGGCGTACGGGCGGACGGTGTTGACGAGCCTGTCCATGCGCGCGGTCCTACTCCTTCGCTGTCTGGGCGGCCCCGGATGTCCCGAGTCCGGATCGCCGGGATGGTCCCGGCGGTGCGGGCGGTCCGGGCACGGGCAAGGGAAACGACCCTAGCCGACCGGTGTCACCCAACGGGAAACGGCGGGCATCGGGTGGGAGTGCCACGGTCGGGCGGGTGGTTCCCGGCGCGGTAGTAGGATGCCAGGACGCAGTAGCCTCCGCCCTGCGCGCAGTTCGCCACCGGGTCCTCCCCGGCGGGTTGCCGGCGGAGCCGCGTTCCAGAGTGCGGGCGCCGGTGTTCCGAGACCCCCGCCATCGGCCGAGAGGTTTGTACGTGACCGTGAACCAGCAGAGTTTTGCTGATCTCGGCAAGGTCCTGGTGATCATCCCGACCTACAACGAGGCGGAGAACGTCGAGCGGATCGTCGGCCGGGTCCGTGCCGCCGTGCCCGAGGCGCACGTGCTGGTCGCCGACGACAACAGCCCCGACGGCACCGGCGAACTGGCCGACAAGCTGGCCGTCGAGGACGAGCACGTCCACGTCATGCACCGCAAGGGCAAGGAGGGCCTGGGCGCCGCCTACCTCGCGGGCTTCCGCTGGGGCATCGACAACGGCTACGACGTCCTGGTCGAGATGGACGCGGACGGCTCGCACCAGCCCGAGGAACTGGACCGGCTGCTGGGCGCGCTGCGCGGCGCCGACCTGGTGCTGGGCTCGCGCTGGGTGCCGGGCGGCCGGGTGGTGAACTGGCCGAAGTCGCGGCTGCTGCTCTCGCGCGGCGGCTCGACCTACTCGCGGCTGATGCTGGGCGTGCCGATCCGGGACGTCACCGGCGGCTACCGGGCGTTCCGCAAGGAGACCCTGCTGGGCCTGGGCATGGACGAGGTCGCCTCGGCCGGGTACTGCTTCCAGGTCGACCTGGCCTGGCGCACGGTGAAGGCCGGGTTCAAGGTCGCCGAGGTGCCGATCACCTTCGTCGAGCGCGAGCTCGGCGCGTCCAAGATGAGCCGCAGCATCGTGGTCGAGGCGCTGTGGCGGGTGACCACCTGGGGCGTCACCGACCGGCTGGCCCGGCTGCGCGGCGCCCAGCGCTGACCGACCGAACAGCCCTCCCCGTGGCCGAAGGGCCCGTCCGCCGGAACCGGTGGGCGGGCCCTTCCGCATGTGCCGCCCGGAGCGCGGTGTGACGTGGAGCGGAGGCGCGCCCCGCCGGGCGCGCCTTCCGCGCATTCGGCCGCCGGTGCTCCCATGCTGTAGGGCGCAGGACATCCGACCGCCGACCAGAGGGAGCAGCCCGTGACGACGTCCCCGTCCGAGGAGAGCGCCGGCGCGGAGCGTGCCCAGGCCGGGCCGGACCGCTCCGGCGGGCCCGCCGGGCCGGCCGCGGGCGCCGAGCCGCCGGAGGCCGGACAGCCGGCCCGGCCGCTGGAGGTCGCCGTCTTCACCGGCCCCGAGTCGGCCTTCTTCGCCACCTCCACCCTGATCCTCGGCGAGCGGACCGCGATCCTGGTGGACGCCCAGCTGACCCGCAGCGCCGGGCGCGAGCTGGCCGAGTGGGTCGCCGGCAAGGGCAGACGGCTGCTCGCCGTGGTGGTCACCCACCAGCACCCGGACCACTACTTCGGCGCCGAGGAGGTGCTGCGGCTCTTCCCCGACGCGCAGCTGCTGGCCGCCCCGGCCGTGGTCGAGGGCATCCGGCGCACCGTCGCCGCGAAGGTCGCGCAGTGGAAGCCGGTGTACGGCGACGACATCCCGGACCACCCGCTGATCCCCGCCCCGCTGCTGCCGCAGCCGCTGATGCTGGACCGGCAGGTGATCCCCGTGCTGCTGCTCGGCCAGGCCGACTGCGGGGACTCCACGGTCGTCCACGTGCCGAGCGTCCGCACCGTGATCGCCGGGGACTTCGTCCACAACGGCACCCACGTCTGGACCGCCGACACCACCCCGGCCCAGCGCACCACCTGGGGGCACAACCTCGGCCGGATCGCCGACCTCGGCGCGGACCGGGTGATCGCCGGCCACCGGGCCCCGGGCCAGGGCGACGACGCCGCCCGGGTGCTGGCCTTCACCGGCGAGTACCTCCAGGACTTCGACCGGCTGCTGGCCGAGCACCCGGACGACCCGGAGGCGCTGGTCACGGCGATGAACGAGCGGTACGGGGAGCTGACCCTGCCGTCCATCCTGGAGCTGGGCGCGGCGGCCAACACCGCCCGCGCGGCCGGGGCCGCGCCCGGCGCGGACGCGCAGGAGGGGCAGGAGGGGCAGGAGGGGCCGGAGGACGACGGGACCGCGGCGCGGTAGGGCGGATACTGGCCGCATGACGCCGTACGACGTGATCGTTCCGGCGGGCGGGGCCGCCCGGCGCCTCGGCGGCGCCGACAAACCCGGGCTGACAGTGGGCGAGACCACCCTGCTGGACCGGGTCCTCGCCGCCTGCGCGGGCGCCCGTACCGCCGTCGTGGTCGGCCCGGCCCGGCCGACCGAGCTCGGCGGCGTCCACTGGACCAGGGAGCGGCCGCCCGGCGGCGGGCCGGTGGCCGCCGTCGCGGCCGGGCTCGGCCTGGTCACCGCGGACACCGTGCTGCTGCTCGCCGCGGACCTGCCCTTCCTGGACCGGCGGACGGTGGAACGGCTGGTCGCCGCCCTCGACGGGGCCGGCGCGGCCGCGGACGCCGCCGTGCTGGTCGACGCGGGCGGCCGCGACCAGCCGCTCGCCGCCGCCTACCGCACCGGCCCGCTGCGCGCCGCGCTGGCCGCGCTCGGCGATCCGGCCGACCAGCCGCTGCGCCGCCTGGTCGGCGGGCTGGCCCGGCTGCGGGTGGCCGACACCGACAACGTCGCCTACGACTGCGACACCTGGGAGGACCTGGAGCAGGCCCGCGAGCGCGACCGGACGTGACCCGCACCGGCACCGTCACCGGCGTGTGAGCGAAACGACGCGCGCCGCACACGGGGCGAACACCTCGGCGAACCGGCCATCGGGCAGCATGGGCGCATGGAGCGCACGCTGGATGACTGGATCGCCGAGGTCAAGGCCGACCTGGGCATCGACCTGGACGTCGACGTCCGTGGTCTGCTCGACACGGCCCGGGTGGTCGCGCACGGAGTGGCCCGGCCGGCCGCACCGCTGACCGCCTTCCTGATCGGCTACGCGGCCGCCCGGCAGGGCGGCGGGGCGCAGGCCGTCGCCGAGGCGGCCCGGCGGACCGAGGCGCTCGCCGAGCGCTGGGTCGCCGCCGAGCGGCCGGACGAGTCGTGAGCGCGGTCGGACAGTCCACCGTGGCCGCACCGTCCACCGGCCCCGGCGTGCTGAGCTGGCCCCGGGCCCGGGAGATCGCGCGCCGGGCCGGGCTGCGCCCGCTGCCCGGGGTCCGGGCCCCACTGGCCGAGGCGCTCGGCCGCACCCTCGCCGAGCCGCTCTCCGCGCTGACCGACCTGCCCGCCTTCGACACCTCCGCGATGGACGGCTGGGCGGTCGCCGGCCCCGGTCCGTGGCGGGTCGCCGGCCGGGTGCTGGCCGGCCGGGCCGAACCGGCCGCGCTGGCCGACGGCACCGCCGTGGAGATCGCCACCGGCGCCCAACTCCCGCCCGGAGCCACTGCCGTACTGCGCCGTGAGTACGGGCGGACGGACGGCGTGCTGCTGCACGACCGCGGCCCGCAGCCGCTGACCACCGGTCAGGACGTCCGCCCGCGCGGCCAGGAGTGCCGCCGGGGCGAGGAGTTGCTGCCGTCCGGCGTTCCGGTCGGGCCGGCCGTGCTCGGCCTGGCCGCCGCCTGCGGCCACGACCGGCTGTCGGTCCACCGCCGCCCGGAGGTCCAACTGCTCGTCCTGGGTGACGAGTTGCTCACTGCCGGGGTGCCCGGTCCGGGGCTGGTCCGGGACGCGCTCGGGCCGCTGCTGCCGCCCTGGCTGCGGGCGGCCGGCGCCGATCCGGCCGAAGTGGGCTACGTCCGGGACGACTTCGGGCTGCTCCGGGACGCGCTGCGGCACTCCACCGCGGACCTCGTGGTCACCACCGGCGGAACGGCCGCCGGGCCGGTCGACTTCCTGCACCGGGCGCTCGCCGACGTCGGCGCCCGGCTGCTGGTGGACGGCGTCGCCGTCCGGCCGGGCCACCCCATGCTGCTGGCCGAGCTCCCCGGCGGACGCCACCTGGTGGGCCTGCCCGGCAACCCGCTGGCCGCCGTCGCCGGGACGGTCACCCTCGCCCTGCCGTTGCTGCACGCCCGCAGCGGGCGGACCGTCGGCGCCCCCGTCCTCGCCCCGGCCGCGGCGGCCCTGCCCGGGCACCGGACGGACACCCGGCTCCACCCGGTCCGGCGGACCGCCGAGGGCGTCCTGCCGCTGGCCTTCGACGGACCGGCGATGCTGCGCGGGCTCGCCCGGGCCGAGGCGCTGGCCGTGGTGCCGCCCGGCGGGGCGGCGGCGGGCGAGCCGGTCGAACTCCTGGAGGTGCCGTGAACCGATTCCGACGCAACCTGGCCCCGGGGACGGAGCCGTGGGCGGACGCCGGGATCGTGCTGCCCGCCCGGCGGGCCGATCCCGCCGTCCGGCAGGTCAGCTCCCGGCTGCTGCTGGCGCTCGCCGTCCTGGTCGCCACCTCGTTCATCGTCTACCTGGACCGGGCCGGCTACAACGACAACGCCGGGGGCGAGCTCAGCTTCCTGGACGCGGCGTACTACGCCACGGTGACGCTCTCCACCACCGGGTACGGCGACATCACCCCGTTCAGCGACAGCGCCCGGCTCACCAACATCTTCGTGATCACCCCGCTGCGCGTGGTGTTCCTGATCATCCTGGTCGGCACCACCCTGGAGGTGCTCACCGAACGGACCCGCCTGCAATGGCGGTTGAACCGCTGGAGGTCCACCGTGCGCGAGCACACCGTCGTCATCGGCTACGGGACGAAGGGCCGCAGCGCCGTCGACACCCTGCTCGGACAGGGGGTGAAGAAGGAGGAGATCGTCGTCGTCGACCCGCAGCGCAAGGTGATCGACCACGCCGCCCAGCACGGCCTGGTCGGGGTGGTCGGCGACGCCACCCGCACCGACACCCTGGTGCGCGCCGCGCTGCCCACCGCCGCCCGGGTGGTGGTCGCACCGGAGCGGGACGACACCGCCGTGCTGATCACGCTGACGGCCCGGCAGCTGAACAAGGCCGCCACCGTGGTCGCCGCCGTCCGGGAGGACGAGAACGCGCCGCTGCTGCGGCAGAGCGGGGCCGACGTCGTGGTCACCAGCTCCAGCTCGGCCGGACGGCTGCTCGGGATGTCGATGCTCAGCCCGCACGCCGGGGCGGTGATGGAGGACCTGCTGACGTACGGCAACGGGCTGGACGTGGTGGAGCGTCCGGTCACCCGGGCGGAGGCCGGGCACAGCCCGCGCGAGTGCGCGGACCTGGTGGTCGCGGTGGTCCGGGGCCGACGGGTGCTCAACTACACCGAGCCGGAGGCCGCCGTGCTCCAGCTCACCGACCGGGTGATCGTCATCAAGTCCAGTACGGTCCTGCCGACCGGCTGAGCCGTACCGCGCAACCGCCCCGGCCCCGCAGTAGGTTCGGGGCATGCATGCGATGACGATTCCCGTACCCGGAGGTCCCGAGGCACTGGTGTGGGCCGAGGTGCCCGACCCGGTGCCCGCCGAGGGCGAGGTCCTGGTCGAAGTGGCGGCCACCGCCGTCAACCGTGCCGACCTGCTCCAGCGGCAGGGCTTCTACAACCCGCCGCCCGGCGCCTCGCCCTACCCGGGGCTGGAGTGCGCCGGGCGGATCGTCGCGCTCGGCCCCGGGGTGTCCGGCTGGGCGGTCGGCGACGAGGTGTGCGCCCTGCTGTCCGGCGGCGGCTACGCGCAGCGGGTCGCGGTGCCCACCGGGCAGCTGCTGCCGCTGCCCGCGGGGCTGTCCGTCGAGCAGGCCGCGGCGCTGCCCGAGGTCGCCTGCACGGTGTGGTCCAACGTCTTCCTCACCGCGCACCTGCGGCCCGGCGAGACGGTGCTGCTGCACGGCGGCGCGAGCGGGATCGGCACGATGGCGATCCAACTGGCCAAGGCGGTCGGCGCGCGGGTCGCGGTCACGGCGGGCAGCCGGGAGAAGCTGGCGCGCTGCGCCGAGCTGGGCGCGGACATCCTGATCGACTACCGCGAGCAGGACTTCGTCGAGGCGCTCCGGGAGGCCACCGGCGGGGCCGGGGCGGACGTGATCCTGGACATCATGGGCGCCAAGTACCTCCAGCGGAACGTGGACGCGCTGGCGGTCAACGGGCGACTGGTGATCATCGGACTCCAGGGCGGGGTGAAGGGCGAGCTCGACCTCAACGCGCTGCTGCGCAAGCGCGGCGCGGTGATCGCCACCAACCTGCGCGGGCGGCCGCTGGCGGAGAAGGCGGCGATCGTGGCGGCGGTGCGGGAGCACGTGTGGCCGCTGGTCGAGTCCGGGGTGGTGCAGCCGGTGGTGGACCGGGTGCTGCCGCTGGCCGACGTGGCCGAGGCGCACCGGGTGCTGGAGCGCGGGGAGCAGGTCGGGAAGGTCGTGCTGCGGGCCTGAGAAGGGGGCGGCCCGGCGGCGGGGCGACGGCAGACCGGGCGTGAAATCGCCCGAAATGCCGTAGCGCCGGGGGCGTGGGAATCTGGTCCGGAGCAGTCCCGCCGCCGATCCCGCCCCCGGGCGCCGTCGGCCGTCGGAAGGACTCCGACCGTGGCCGCATCACCGCACGCATCCCTCGGGCCGCTGCCCGTCGCGCCGCACCACCGTCGTACTTCCCGCCGCTCCCCGGGCCGTGTCCAGCGGCTGGTCGCGGCGGCCGTGCTGGGGCTCACGCTCCCACTGGCCGCCGCCTCGGCGGCGATGGCACTGCCCTCGTCCGCGGTGCTGTCCCCGCCGGAGGCCGCTCCCTCGCCGGAGGCGGGGGCGAGCGCCGGGCAGGGCGGGGAACCGGACACCGCCGGGCCGGTGGCCGCGCCGCGGCGGCGGCCGGTGCCGCGCCCGCATCCGAAGCCGGACGGCGGCCTCCCGCAGGCCCACCGGCACCACCCGGCCTCGCTGCCCGAGCGCTCCGACGCCGCCGTGGAGCAGGCCCCCGAGCAGTCCGTCGAGCAGGCGCCCGAGCAGGCACCCGAGCAGGCTCCGGAGCAGGGCCCGGAACAGAACCCGGAGCAGGCCCCCGACCAGGCCGCCGAGCAGGCCCCGGAGCAGGGCGTCGAGGCCGAGCTGCCGGAGACCGACGGGGAGGCGGCGGAGGGCGCGGCCCCCGGCGATGCCGCCGCCACGGACCCGGCCGCCGTGGACACCGCGGACGCCGCCACTGCCGCCGGACAGCCGGTCGCGGCCGTCGCCGCCGTGCCCGCGATCTTCCCCGTCCACTGGCAGGACGCCTCCACCACCCAGCTGCCGCTGGGCGTCGGCCTGGGGCTGATCGGCTGCGGCCTGGGACTGGTCGGCGTGCGGCTGCGCAAGGGCTGAGGCGCCGGTGCCGCGGCCGGGTGCGGCGGCGGGCCGTGACACCCGAGCCGCGGGCACCGTCGGCGGGCGCGCGGCGGCCGGGGAGCGGGAACTGAGTATCCGTACGGATTCCCGTGCGGCGGCCGGGGGCGTACCTTCGTCACGGGTGGCGCAGGACGGCGGGACGACCGGGGGCTTCCGCCCGACCAACCCCAGTGAGAGAGAATGTTGTTCATGACGAATCCGATGAACGAGCGCCCGTCGCAGGAGCCCTTCCGGGCCGCCGGCGGGCAGTCGCAGGACGGCCAGAAGGTGCTGATCGTCGGACCGGACGGGCTGCCCGTGGGCCAGGGGTTCGCCGGCACGGTCGGGGACGGGGACGACGAGGGCGACGTGCCGCGTGAACTCCCGGTGACCGAGATGGTCGAGCAGCCCGCCAAGGTCATGCGCATCGGCAGCATGATCAAGCAGCTGCTGGAGGAGGTCCGGGCGGCGCCCCTCGACGAGGCGAGCCGGGCCCGGTTGAAGGACATCCACGCGAGCTCGATCAAGGAGCTCGAACTGGGACTGGCCCCGGAGCTGGTCGCCGAGCTGGAACGGCTGTCGCTGCCGTTCACCGACGACACCATCCCGACCGAGGCCGAGCTGCGGATCGCCCAGGCCCAGCTGGTCGGCTGGCTGGAGGGCCTCTTCCACGGCATCCAGACGGCCCTGTTCGCGCAGCAGATGGCGGCGCGGGCCCAGCTGGAGCAGATGCGGCGGGCACTGCCGCCCGGTCTGAACAGCGGCGAGTCGGACGAGGACGAGCCGGGCCCGGGCCGCGGCATCCGCTCCGGCCCCTACCTGTAGCCGCACCCGGCGGGTACCCGCCGGTACCCGCCGGCGGGTGCGGCCGGTCCGCCCGGACCGCCGCCGGACCGGACGTACCACGACGGTCCGCCCCGGCCCCGGCCACCGGGACCGGGGGCCGGCGGCCCGGGACCGCTCCCCGGCCCTGGGCCGATCACCGTCGGCGCGAGCCGATACCCTGACCCCTGTCGCCGGCCGGTGGAACCGCCGCGACAGGGGTCCGCCGGGCCAGCGGGCCGGGCCCACCACGCACGGACGAGACCGAACGTCAGGCTGCGGCGAGCACGCCCGCGCCGAGGGGGAGCAGAGGACCATGAGCGAGCACGGCAACGCGGCGGTCGAGGGCTTCTCGCTGGGCAACGGCCGCTATGTGCTGCAGCGGCTGCTGGGCGAGGGCGGCATGGCCTCCGTGCACCTCGCCCACGACCGCGTGCTGGACCGGCAGGTCGCGCTGAAGAGCATGCACAGCGAGCTGGGCCGGGACGACTCGTTCAAGGAGCGGTTCCGCCGCGAGGCCCAGGCCGTGGCCCGGCTGGAGCACCCCAACATCGTCACGGTGTACGACAGCGGCGAGGACGTCGCCGCGGACGGCTCCAGCACGCCGTACATCGTCATGCAGCTGATCGACGGCAAGGGTCTGCGCGAGGCGATCAACGAGGCGATCGGCCAGTACGGCGCGATGCCGGCCGAGGAGGCCCTGAAGGTCACCATCGGCGTGCTGAACGCGCTGGAGGCCTCGCACGACATGGGCCTGGTGCACCGCGACATCAAGCCCGGCAACGTCATGTTCGACCGCAAGGGCAACGTCAAGGTCATGGACTTCGGCATCGCCCGTGCGCTGGAATCCGGCGTCACGTCGATGACCCAGACCGGCATGGTGGTCGGCACCCCGCAGTACCTCTCGCCCGAGCAGGCGCTCGGCAAGCCGGTGGACGCCCGCTCCGACCTGTACTCGGTCGGCGTGATGCTCTTCGAGATGATCACCGGGCAGCTGGTCTTCGACGGCGACTCGGCGTTCTCGATCGCCTACAAGCACGTCCAGGAGGAGCCGCCGGCCCCCTCCACCCTCAACCGCTCGGTCACCCCCGAGGTGGACGCCTTCGTCGCCCAGGCGCTGCGCAAGGACCCGGCGCACCGGTTCCAGAGCGCGGCGGCGATGCGGGACGAGGCGGAGCGGCTGATCGAGGCCGCCAAGGGCGGCGGCAACGGGCAGTGGCTGCAGGCCAGCACCCCGCTGGTGATCAACGAGGGTCCGCGCTCGGTGCACGCCGCCCCGCAGGCCCCACAGGCCCCGCAGGCGCCGCACAACCCGCAGACGCCTCAGCCGCAGTACCTCCAGCAGGGCGGGCCGCAGCAGTACCGGACCCCGCCGCCGGCGTACCCGACGCCGCAGCCGCAGACCCCGCACCCCTTCCCGCAGCAGTACCAGACCCCGCCGCCCGCCTTCCAGCCCCCGCGGCCGCAAGCCCCGCACACCCCGCACCCGCAGTTCCTGCAGCAGGGCGCGCCGCAGGCGCACACCCCGCCGCCGCAGCCGATGCCGCCGTACCAGCAGCCCAAGGCGCCCAGCGGCGGCGGCTGCTCGACGGCCGTGGTCGTGATCGGGATCATCGTCGGCGTGCTGGTGCTCGCGGGCATCATCATCGCCATCGTGGTCAACAAGGCGGACGTGAAGACCGGCGGCAAGTACAGCCACGGGGAGCGCCCCGCCAACGTGCTGGTCGTCGACCTCCCCGCCGACCGGAATGGCCTGCTCTGACGGATTCCGGCCGGTTCGGGGGTGCCGCGTCCGTCCGCCGGAAGCGGTAGCGTTCGGGGATACGTAAGCGACAGGGCAGCGCGATCCGAGCGAACGCCCGGGGCGAGGAGCGATGGCACAGACGCAGCAGCCGGACGACGACGCGGGTGTCCGAGCGGTCGGCCGGACCGGCGGGACCCCGAGGATTCCCGAGCCCGGCAGCGAGGCCCAGACCTCGGCGCTGCCGCCGTTCGGCGGTCCGCAGACCCCGGGCCGCGGCACCGCCGTGCCGCTGAGCACCGTCGGCGACGGCCGCTACCGGCTGACCTACCGGCTCGGCCGTGGCGGCATGGCCGAGGTGTTCGCCGCCGAGGACGTGCGGCTCGGCCGCACCGTCGCGGTCAAGCTGCTGCGCGGCGAGCTGGCCCAGGACGAGGTCGCCCGGCTGCGCTTCACCCGCGAGGCACACGCCGTCGCCGCGCTCAACCACCACTCGATCGTCGCGGTCTACGACACCGGCGAGGAGTACGTCGGGGACGAGTCCACGCCGTACATCGTGATGGAGCTGGTCGAGGGCCGCACCGTCCGCGAGCTGCTGGCGGACGAGGAGGCGCCGCCGGTCGACCAGGCGCTGATCATCATCGCCGGGGTGCTGGAGGCGCTCGCCTACAGCCACCGCAACGGCATCGTCCACCGTGACATCAAGCCCGCCAACGTGAGCATCACCAACGCCGGCGCGGTCAAGGTGATGGACTTCGGCATCGCCCGGGCGCTCACCGGCGGGGCGACCACGATGACCCAGACCGGCATGGTCATGGGCACCCCGCAGTACCTCTCGCCCGAGCAGGCGCTCGGCAAGCCGGTCGACCACCGCTCGGACCTGTACGCGGCCGGCTGCATGCTCTACGAACTGCTCACGCTGCGCCCGCCCTTCACCGGTGACACCCCGCTGTCGGTGGTCTACCAGCACGTCCAGGACCCGCCGCTGCCGCCCTCGCAGGCCAACGGCCGGGTGCCGACCGGGCTCGACCCGCTGGTGCTGCGCTCGCTCGCCAAGAACCCGGACGACCGCTTCCAGGACGCCGACGAGTTCCGCGCCCACGTGCAGCACGCGCTGCGCGAGATGCACGGCGCGGGCGGGGCCGGCTGGGTCGGCGCGACCGCGGGCGACACCGGCGCGACCCAGGTGCTCCGGCCGGACCAGGCCGCGGCCACCGCGGCCTTCGGCGCGGTGCGCCCCGGCGACCAGACCTCCGTGCTGCCGTACCCGACGGGCGGCCCGCACACCCCCTCGTCGCCCTACCCGGCGGCAGGCGGCCCGTACGGCGACGGCGCCGGCGAGGAGGACGGCGGCGGCCGGCGGCGCGGGCCGTGGGCCTGGGTGGCCGGTGCGATCGCCGTGCTGGTCGCGGCCAGCGCGGGCATCGCCTTCGCGCTCAGCGGCAACGACAAGGTCGACCCCGCGGTGTCCCCGACGCAGCCCCCGGCGGTCACCAGCAGCGACACGCCCGTGCCGGTCCAGAGCGGCCTGACGCCCCCGCCCGCCTCGGGCTCCGGCAGCAAGAAGCCGCAGCAGCCGACCGACCCCAACACCACCGGGAACACCACCGGGAACAGCGGCAACAACATGTCGCCGTCGCCGGGTTGGGGCAAGCACAACACGCCGACCCCGACACCGACCGGGAGCGCGAGCCACACGCAGACGTCCGCGTCGACGGCGCCCTCGACCGGTGGCTCGACGCCCGGCGGGGGCGGCAACACGCCGCCGCCGAACCCGCTGCCGACCAAGACGATCCCGCCGGTGACGCCGCCGGCCTCGCAGCCCGCGCAGCCCGGGACCGGCTGACCGGCCGACCCGCCTCGACCGGTCCGGCCGACCTCGCGGGTCGGCCGGACCGGCCGGTGGACGCGGTCAGTTGGCGAAGGCGTCCAGGACCTGTTCGTACTCCTGGCACCACCACGCCAGCTGCCCCGCGGAGGCGGGGTAGAGCGGGTCGGCCCGGTGGTCGGCCCGCTGGTAGCGCCACTGCAGCATCCAGAAGTCGTTCAGCCGCTCCCACCAGACCCGGTGGGCGGCGGCGGCCAGGTGCTCGGCGGTGGCGGCGCCGGAGGCCCGGTAGGCCTGTGAGTAGCGGCGGACCCGGACCAGGTCGAGGACGCCGGACGAGCGGTCGTTGAAGAGCAGCGTGGCGGCCCGGACCGCCTCCTCGGCGCGTGGCTGCGGGCCGAGCTTGTCCCAGTCCAGGACGGCCGTCACCCGGCCGCCCCGCGGGCCGTCGTCGTACAGCAGGTTGAGGCCGTGGAAGTCGCCGTGGGTCCAGCCGGTGGGGGGCGCGGCCGCCGGGGCGGGGCGGCGGTGGGCGTGCTCGGCGAGCAGTTCCAGCCGTTCCGTGAGCCGTTCCACCACCAGGGCGTCCAGCTCCCCGGCGGGGTGCTGCTCGCGGGCGCGGCGCCGCAGGTCGTGGGCGAGGGCGGCGCTGTCGACGGCGTCGGCGCTCCGGTATCCGGCGGGTTGTTCGAGGGGGGCGCAGACATCGTCGAGTGCGCCGTGCAGCCGGCCGAGCAGCGTGCCGAGCGCGTCGCACTGCGACGGTTCGAGCTCGCCGCCGTGCCGGTGCCGGCCCTCGACCCAGGGGAACAGCGCGAACAGCCGGCCGCCCCACGAGGCCACCGTGCCGGACCGTTCGGCGCAGGCCAGCGGGGGTGCGACGGGCAGTCCGAGGGCGTTCAGCGCGGCCATCGCGCGGTGGTGGGCGACGATCTTCGGGCGGCTGGCGGTGGCGGAGTCGACGTAGCACTTCAGGAAGTACGGACCGGCCTCGGTGGTGACCAGGTACCCCCGGTTCAGCAGACCCTCGGCGACCGGTTCGGCGGTCAGCAGCCGTCCTGTCCGGTAGCGGGCCAGTACCTCGGCGAGCGCGCCCAGCGGGACGGGTGGGCTGAGGGTCCCCATCGGCGGTGCGGAGAGGTCGGGGCGGGCCGGGGCGCAGGCGAGGGTCTGGCTGAAAGTCACGTGCAGAGGTTATGGCCCCCTTGCGGGGGCCCTTGACAAGCCGTCAGTTCTGTGCAGTCGTGCGGTCAGTACTGGTGGTCGGCCTGGTGCCGCGCCACGAAGGCGGCCGCCTGGGTGCGCCGCTCCATGCCCATCTTGGCGAGCAGACTCGAGACGTAGTTCTTCACCGTCTTCTCGGCCAGGTGCAACTCGTTGCCGATCTGACGATTTGTCATACCTTCGCCGATCAAATCCAGGATTCGCCGCTCCTGCTTGGTGAGCTGGGCGAGCCGCTCGTCCTCCTTCTCCCCGCCGTCGCGCAGCCGGGCGAGCACCCTGCTGGTGGCGATCGGGTCGAGCAGCGAGCGGCCGGCCGCGACGTCCCGGACGGCGGTGATCAGGTCGGTGCCGCGGATCGCCTTCAGCACGTAGCCGGAGGCGCCGGCCATGATCGAGTCGAACAGCGCCTCGTCGTCCGAGAACGAGGTCAGCATCAGGCACTTGATCTCCGGCAGCCTGGACCGGATCTCGCGGCAGACCTCGACCCCGTTGCCGTCCGGCAGCCGGACGTCGAGCACCGCCACGTCCGGGTGGACCGCCGGGATCCGGGTGAGCGCCTCGGCGGCCGTGCCGGCCTCGCCGACCACCTCGATGTCGTCCTCGACCGAGAGCAGATCGTGCACGCCCCGCCGGACGACCTCGTGATCGTCGAGCAGGAATACCCTGATTTGTCCGTTATCAGTCACGTCCAAAGCCTCCCATACCACCGTACGAAAGACCTATCACCCGTACCCCGGTCACGACGTGATCCGGCCAGAGCCGTCCGAAACCGATACCGAGAACCCCCTTACGCACGGGCTTCCGCCCGGATAACGTGCGCTGGTGTCCTGAAGGCGCTCGAATTGAGAGCTGCGTCACGCCGACCGTCACCCCCACCCTTCCGACGGCGAGCCGATCGCGGCACCCTCGGGGTTGTAGGCCCTGAACAAGTAGGACGTCCTAGCGCAAGCGCGTCGAGGGCGGACGCTGGGTAACGTTCTCGTGAGGGACGCCGTCGGAACAGGATCACCACCTGCCCCGCAGTGGGAGCGCACACCCACGCGCGCCCCGCGAGGCGGTGACCGGACCGGTCACCGGCGACCCCGGGCGGCCGGACAGACCGAGGAGTGAACGTGACCGTCAAAAGCACGGCGAGGGCTCGCAAGAAGGCGGCCCCCGGCGTCCCTGACACCCTCCGCGCCAAGGGCAAGGACGCCCAGCCGGAGCTCGTCCAGCTGCTCACGCCGGAAGGCGAGCGGGTCGAGCACCCTGACTACCCCCTCACCACCACTCCCGAGGAGCTGCTCGCCCTCTACCGCGACCTGGTGCTGGTGCGCCGGTTCGACGGCGAGGCCACCGCGCTCCAGCGCCAGGGCGAGCTGGGCCTGTGGGCCTCGCTGCTCGGCCAGGAGGCCGCCCAGGTCGGCTCCGGCCGCGCCATGCGCCCCGGCGACTACGCCTTCCCCACGTACCGCGAGCACGGCGTCGCCTGGTGCCGCGACGTCGACCCGCTGAACCTGCTCGGCATGTTCCGCGGCGTGAACCACGGCGGCTGGGACCCGAACGAGAAGAACTTCCACCTGTACACCATCGTGATCGGCGCGCAGGCCCTGCACGCCACCGGCTACGCGATGGGCATCACCAAGGACGGCGCCGACGACGCGGTGATCGCGTACTTCGGCGACGGCGCCTCCAGCCAGGGCGACGTCAACGAGGCCTTCACCTTCGCCTCGGTCTACAACGCGCCCGTGGTCTTCTTCTGCCAGAACAACCAGTGGGCGATCTCCGAGCCCACCACCACCCAGACCAAGATCCCGCTGTACCGCCGCGCCTCCGGCTTCGGCTTCCCCGGCGTCCGGGTCGACGGCAACGACGTGCTGGCCTGCCTGGCGGTCACCCGCTGGGCGCTCGACCACGCCCGCAGCGGCAACGGCCCGGTGCTGATCGAGGCGTTCACCTACCGGATGGGTGCCCACACCACGTCCGACGACCCCACCCGCTACCGGCACGCCGAGGAGACCGAGGCCTGGAAGGCCAAGGACCCGATCAGCCGGCTCCGCGCCCTCCTGGAGAAGGAGGGCCTGGCCGACGAGGCGTTCTTCGCCGCCGTCGACGCCGAGAGCGAGCAGCTGGGGCTGCGGGTGCGCGAGGGCGTGCGCGGCATGCCGGACCCGGACCCGACCCTGATCTTCGACCACGTGTACAGCGAGCCGCACACGCTGGTCGATGAGGAACGGGCCGAGTACGCCGAGTACGCGGCCTCCTTCGAGGCGGGGGAGAACCACTGATGGCCGGTCAGCTGAGCATCGCCAAGGCGCTGAACGGAGCGCTGCGCAAGTCGCTGGAGAACGACCCGAAGACCCTCCTGATGGGCGAGGACATCGGCAAGCTCGGCGGCGTCTTCCGGATCACCGACGGCCTCCAGAAGGACTTCGGCGAGGACCGGGTGATCGACACCCCGCTCGCCGAGTCCGGCATCCTGGGCACCGCGATCGGTCTGGCGCTGCGCGGCTACCGTCCCGTCGTGGAGATCCAGTTCGACGGCTTCGTCTACCCGGCCTTCGACCAGATCGTCTCCCAGCTGGCCAAGATGCACGCCCGTGCGCTGGGCCACGTCAAGCTGCCGGTCACCGTGCGCATCCCCTACGCGGGTGGCATCGGCGCGGTCGAGCACCACAGCGAGTCGCACGAGGCCTACTTCGCGCACACCGCCGGTCTGCGCGTGGTCACCCCGGCCAGCGCGCACGACGCGCACTGGATGCTGCGGCAGTCGATCGAGTCCGACGACCCGGTCATCTTCCTGGAGCCCAAGCGCCGTTACTGGGACAAGGGCGAGGTCGGCGACGCCGCGGACCTGGGCCTGCACGACGCCCGGATCGTCCGGCCCGGCACCGACGCGACGCTGATCGCGTACGGCCCGATGGTCAAGGTCTGCCTGGAGGCCGCCGCGGCCGCCGAGGAGGACGGCCGCCGGCTGGAGGTCGTCGACCTGCGCTCGCTCTCCCCGGTGGACTTCGCCGCCCTGGAGGAGTCGGTCAAGCGCACCGGTCGGGCCGTCGTGGTGCACGAGGCACCGGTCTTCCTGGGCATGGGCGCCGAGCTGGCCGCCCGGCTGACCGAGAAGTGCTTCTACCACCTGGAGGCACCGGTCCTGCGGGTCGGCGGCTACCACGCGCCGTACCCGCCGTCCCGGGTCGAGGAGGCCTTCCTGCCCGACCTGGACCGCGTGCTCGACGCCGTCGACCGCGCGCTCGCGTACTGAACCGGGGAGCGAAGATGACCACCGAAGTTCGCTCGCTCCGCGAGTTCAAGATGCCCGACGTGGGCGAGGGCCTCACCGAGGCCGAGATCCTCAGCTGGTACGTCAAGCCCGGTGACACCGTCACCGACGGGCAGGTCGTCTGCGAGGTGGAGACCGCCAAGGCGGCCGTGGAGCTTCCCATCCCGTTCAACGGGGTGGTCGAGAAGCTGCACTTCCCCGAGGGTGCGACGGTCGACGTCGGCACCGTGATCATCTCGATCGCGGTCGCCGGGGAGGCGGGGGCCGCGGCTCCGGCCGCCCCCGCCGCGGCTCCGGCGCAGGCTCCGGCTCCGGCCGAGGAGGCCGAGCCCGAGCGGCGCGAGGTGCTGGTCGGGTACGGCCCGCGCACCGGCACCGCCCAGCGCCGGGCGCGGCGGACGACCACCACCAGGGTCGCCGCGACCACGCCGGCTCCGGCGGCCGCTCCGGCCCCGGTCACCGCCCCGGCTCCCGCGGCGCCCGCGCCGGTCGCCGAAGTGCCCGGCGGGGAGCGCCCGTTGGCCAAGCCGCCGGTGCGCAAGCTGGCCAAGGACCTCGGCGTCGACCTGCGCGCGGTCACCCCGACCGGCCGGGACGGCGTGATCACCCGCGAGGACGTGCACGCCCACGCCGCCGCTGAGGCCGCTCCGGCGGCTCCGGCCGCCGCGGTGGCGGAGGTGGCCGAGCCGGCCGCGCCGCAGGTGCTGGTGCCCGCCGCGGGCGACGTCCGGGTGCCGATCAAGGGCGTCCGCAAGGCGACCGCGCAGGCGATGGTGGCCTCGGCCTTCACCGCCCCGCACGTCACCGAGTTCGTGCAGGTCGACGTCACCCGCACGATGAAGTTCGTCCGCCGGCTCAAGGAGAGCGGGGAGCTGGGCCGGGACGTCCGGGTCAGCCCGCTGCTGATCGTCGCGAAGGCGCTGCTCACCGCGATCAAGCGGCACCCCGGGATCAACGCGCAGTGGGACGAGGCGGCTCAGGAGATCGTCCTCAAGGGCCAGGTGAACCTCGGCATCGCCGCGGCCACCCCGCGCGGCCTGATCGTCCCGAACATCAAGGACGCCGGGTCCAGGACCCTCGCCGGGCTGGCCGCTTCGCTCGGCGAACTGGTCGAGACCGCCCGTCAGGGCAAGACCTCGCCGGCCGACATGCAGGGCGGGACGGTCACCATCACCAACGTCGGCGTCTTCGGCGTCGACACCGGCACCCCGATCCTCAACCCGGGCGAGGCCGCCATCCTGGCCTTCGGGGCGGTCCGGGAACTGCCGTGGGTGCACAAGGGCAAGGTGGTCCCGCGTCAGGTGACCACGCTGGCGCTCTCCTTCGACCACCGCCTGGTGGACGGGGAGCTGGGCTCCAAGGTGCTGGCCGACGTGGCCGCGCTGCTGGAGCGCCCGAAGCGCCTGATCACCTGGGGCTGACGGAACCGAAGGAACCGGCGGGACCGAAAAAACCGAAGAAGGGGCCCTCCTCCGCACCGCCGTGCGGAGGAGGGCCCCTTCGGTGTACCGCCCGTCGACTAGCGCTGGGGACGGAGTCGACGGACGGCGACCAGGACGCCCGCTCCGAGGGCGAGGAGGACGGCGGAGCCGAGGGCGAGGAAGGTGTTGCTGGAGGAGGAGCCGGTCTGGGCCAGCTCGGGGGTGCCGGCGGGGGCGGTGGTGGCCGGGGCCGACGCCTTCGGGGCCTGGGTGGCGGGGGCGGCCGGGGCGGTGTCCCCGGTCCGGTCGACGGCGGGCTCGGCGTCCTTGGTGGGCGCGGCCTTGGTGGGCGCGGGCTTGGGCTTGGCCGGGGTGGTCGGCTTGGCCGGGGTGGTCGGCTTGGCGGTGGCGGTGCCCTGGGGGTGGGTCACCTTGACCGTCTTGAAGGCCGAGCTGCCGGCGCCCTGGGAGCCGGCCATCTCCGCCGAGGCGAACAGGTTGATCGTGGTCACGCCGGCGGGGGTGGCGGCGGCCAGCGAGTAGCGGAACTTGAAGGTGTCGGAGCTGTTGGCGGCCATGCGCTGGCGCTGGGAGCCGGTGACCTCGACGGAGCGCATGCAGCCGTCCTGCAGCTGGAGGTTCTTCCAGGCGCCGGTGTAGTCCAGGTACTGGATCCTGACGTCCTTGAGGCGGGCCGCGGCGCCCGGGCCCGGGGTGACGAGGCCGAGGAAGGGCTCCATGCCGTGGGCGTCCTCGGCGGCCTTGTTGGTGACCTTGAGGGAGACCTCGTTCCAGCTGCCGTCCGCGACCACCGAGGACTTGGCCGAGGTGATGGCGGTGTCGGGGGAGAGCCCGGGCACGTTGGTCGGGGCCTCGTACGCGCCGCCGAGCCGGTGGTCGCCGCAGGCCCAGGCGGTGTCGGTGGCGAGGAACTGGACGCCGCCGGCGAGGACGACGCCGGCGGCGACGGTGGCGATGCGGCGGCGGCCGGAGAGCGCGCGGTCGTTCTTCGCAAAACGGGTGATAACGGGCATGCGCATGACGTGAGTCCCCAGGGTCGACGTGCTGATGGTGTGAGTGGGTGAAGACGACCGGCTCCGCTCCTCGTGAGCGGAAGCGCCCCCCGGCTCCGCCGGTCTCGCTCTCCGTGCCTTCATCCGTATAGACGCGCATCCCCGCGGGGGGTTGCAGGCGGGTTCCGAAATTTTTTCGGGCTTCTCCGGCGGGTCCCGAAGACGGCCCGAGGAATGGTTGGTATGACCTGGATGATCCGAAATGTGCGGATCGTTCGGCCAGGTCGGTGACTTTTTCGCGGCCGGATAGGGGAGTCCCGGCCGCCCGGGTACGTCTCCGCTCCATCACCCGGGCGACACCGGGTGACCGGCTCCCGGAGGACGCACCCGTATGCCGCCTGGCAACCCTGGCCGTCTCGTCCGGAGTCTGGCCGCACTCGTGCTGGTGTCCGCCGCCGCCCTCCCGGCCGCCCTGGAACTGACCGGCCCCCCGCCGTTCGGCGTGATCGGTCCGGGGACCCCGGCCGACCGCGCGGTGCCGCCGCACACGGCCCTCCAGGCCGACCAGCGGATATCCGCGGCCGCCCCGACGGTCGACATACGCCGCACCGGGGACCCGGCCAACCGGATCACCCTGGTGCTGCTCGGCGACGGCTACACGGCCGACGAGCAGGAGCTCTTCCGGCAGCAGGCCGACAAGGCCTGGCACGCGCTGATGGACATCGAGCCCTTCCGCACCTACCAGGGCTTCTTCAACATCAGGCGGGTCGAGGTGGTCTCCCCGGTCTCCGGGATCGCCGAGTCCGAGAGCCGCGGCCGCAGGACCGCCACCCCGCTCGGCATGCACTTCTGGTGCGAGGGCACCGCCCGGCTGCTCTGCGCCGACGAGTCCGCCACCGCCCGCTACGCGGGCAACGGCGCCGGGCCGCAGTACCTGATAGCGCTGGCCAACTCCACCGAGTACGGCGGCGCCGGCGGCACCGGGGTGACCACCCTGGCGGGCGGCAGCCCGGACGCCGGGCGGATCATCCAGCACGAGATCGGGCACACCGTGGGGGACCTCGGAGACGAGTACGACAGTGCCCCGGACGACGCCGACTACCCGAACCTCGCCACCCTCAACGCCGACGACATGCGCAGGAAGCAGACCAAGTGGTGGCGCTGGCTGGGCGCCGAGTCCCCGGACGGGGCCGGCGTGATCGGGGCGTACCGCAGCGCCAACGGCCTCTACCGGCCCACCCCGGACTCGGTGATGCGCACCCTGGGCAGCGCGTACAACCTCCCCTCGCGCGAGGCGATCATCGAGGAGCTGTACCGCAGGGTCCGGCCGACCGACGCCCCGGTGCCCGCTCCCGGCGAGGTGTCCGGGCGGCCCCGGCTCGACGTCCGGCCGCTGCCGCTGACCGGCCCGCGGCAGCTGAAGGTGGAATGGAAGGTGGACGGCGTCCCGGTGGCCCCGCAGTCCGCCGACGGCTCGTGGCTGGACACCGCCCGGCTGGAGCTGGCCCCGGGTCGGACGGCCACCGTGACGGCGACCGTCCGGGACACCACCGACTGGGTGCGGGACGAGGCCTTCCGGGAGCGCTCCATGACCCGCTCGGTGTCCTGGACGCTGACCGGCTGACCGACTGAGGCCCGGTCGCGCGCCCCCGGGTCCGAGCATCCCATCATGGGATGACTAATCTGGTCGGACTATGACCGTGGAGCCCGCTCGCCCAGCCCCGTCCCCGTCCGTCCCCGCTCCCCGGCTCATCGCCGACCCCCCGGCCGCGCCCGTACCCGCGCCCGTGTCCGCTTCCGCCCCGGCGTCGGTGCGCGCGTCCGCGCCGCCCGGCGGCCGGGCGGCCTGGCTCGCCTGGTCCATCGGGGTCAGTGTCTACATCCTGGCCGTCATCCACCGCACCAGCCTCGGGGTGGCCGGACTGGACGCCGCCGACCGCTTCGGCATCGGCGCCTCGGCGCTCTCCACCTTCTCGATCCTCCAGGTGCTGGTCTACGCGGCCATGCAGATCCCGGTCGGCCTGCTGGTCGACCGGTACGGGCCGCGCCGGGTGCTGCTGTCCGGCGTCGTGCTGCTGAGCGCCGGCCAGCTGGCCTTCGCGTTCAGCTCCGACTTCGGCCCCGCGCTGGCCTCCCGCGCGGTGCTCGGCTGCGGCGACGCGATGACCTTCATCAGCGTGCTGCGGATCGCCGCCCGGTGGTTCCCGGCGGCCCGGAACCCGTTCGTGGCCCAGCTGACCGGCCTGGCCGGGATGGGCGGCAACCTGGTCACCACCGTGGTGCTCGCCAGGGCGCTGCACAGCGAGGGCTGGACGCCCACCTTCACCGCGATCGCGCTGCTGGGCGCGGTGGTGTTCGCGCCGGTCGCGTTCCTCCTGCGGGACGCGCCCCACCAGGAGGCCGTCGTCCGGCCCGGGGCGGCCGCGGCGCGGCCGAAGGTCGGCCGGCAGGTCCTCGCCTGCTGGCGGGAACCGGGCACCCGGCTCGGGCTCTGGATCCACTTCACCACCCAGTTCCCCGGCAACGCCTTCGGCCTGCTCTGGGGCCTGCCCTACCTGGTGCAGGCCCAGGGGATGTCCCGGGCCGGGGCCGGCGGGCTGCTGACCCTGCTGGTGCTCAGCAACATGACCTTCGGCTTCGTCTTCGGCCGGCTGCTCTCCGTCTCGGCGCGGGCCCGGATGCCGATCGTGCTGACCGTCGTCGCGACCACCGCGCTCGGCTGGGCGCTGGTGCTGGCCTGGCCCGGTGGCCACCCGCCGGCCTGGCTGCTGGTCGGGATCATCCTGGTGATGGGCAGCAACGGCCCGGCCTCGCTGGTCGGCCTGGACTACGCGCGCTCCCGCAACCCCGCGGAGCGGCTCGGCACCGCCTCGGGGATCGTCAACATGGGCGGCTTCATCGGCACGATGATCACCCTGTTCGGCATCGGCGTGCTGCTGGACGCGCTCTCCCCGGACGGCGCCGGGTCGTACTCGGCCACCGCCTTCCGCTGGGCGTTCTGCTGGCAGTACGTCCCGCTGGCGGTGGGCACGGCGATGATCCTGCGGCTGCGCCGGAAGGTCGCGGCGCAGGCGGGCTGAGCCCGGGGCCGGACGGGCCCCGGGCGACGGACCGTACGGCCCCGGGCCTCAGATGGTGACCGAGAAGTTGGCCAGCACCCGCTCGGCCAGCTCCCGGTCGCCCTCGACGGAGACCGGGCCGGGCCGGCCGCGGCCGCAGGCGAGCCGCAGGTAGGTCTCCCAGTCCATGGTGAGCTGGACGTCGGGGGCCAGGCTGATCGACTCGTCCACGGTGCAGTGGCCGGTGGCGTCCACCCGGACGGTGCGCAGGAACTCCACCGGGCCGGTGACGTCCAGCACCAGGGCCGTCCCGGCCGGGGCCCCGGCCTTGTTGGCGACGGCCTTGGGCAGCAGCTCCAGCAGCAGGTCCCGGGTGATCAGCGCGGCCGGGGCGTCCAGGTTGCCCGGGGTCTCCAGGGCCCGGCGCAGGTCCTGCTCGTGCACCCAGACGTCGAAGGCCCGCATCCGCAGCAGCTCGTGGTACGGGACGTCCCTGGCCAGCGGCCCGGCCGGCCAGCGCACCGGCTCCTCGGGCGTCTG
Source organism: Kitasatospora sp. NPDC127067 (assembly GCF_042724755.1). Lineage (NCBI taxonomy): Bacteria > Bacillati > Actinomycetota > Actinomycetes > Kitasatosporales > Streptomycetaceae > Kitasatospora > Kitasatospora sp. NPDC127067. Next base: position 78,142 of record NZ_JBHXEM010000016.1, read on the forward strand.
CTTGGCGTTCCGCAGCGCCCGGGAGCGGCGGATGATCGTGTACTCCAGCTCGCCGGTCATCTCCAGCGCGGTGTGGCAGCGGCGCTTGTCGACCGGCAGCTCGACGTAGCGGGCGAACTCGGTGGTGACGTGACGGAGGTCACGCGGCAGTGAGTGGATCGGGCGCGGGTCGCCGAGCAGGTCGGACTCGACCGCGATCACGTGCGAGACGACGTCGCGGACGGACCAGCCGGGGCACTCGGTGGCCCGGTTCCAGGAGCCCTCGGGAAGGGGGGCGACCAGCTCCGATATGGACTCGATGGTCTGGGTCCACGCCTCGGTGTAAGCCTGCACGGTCTGGTTGTCCGTCACGGGAATCTCCGGCCCTCCGTCAGCTTCCTTGCCGCCTGCGCCCCGCCGTCACTGCCGACCGGGATGGTCCGGCTTTCCGGGCGCGCACGCTAACCGCACGTTACGCTGCCGGGAGACAGCTGGGCAGCGCTTTCGGGTGACGATCGTAGGTCTCTTGCCGTGGACGGTGGTACTGTGCGCGCTTCATTGATCCAACTCGCGGTCTCCGACGAGGAGCCGCCCGCCGAGCGGAGGGCTCGGGCGGCGGCCCTGGTACGGGCACAGCAGGGCGCCGACCTGGTGGTGCTCCCGGAGCTGTGGCCGCTCGGCGGCTTCGCCTACGACCTCTGGTCGGACGGCGCGGAGACGCTGGACGGGCCCACCTCGGACGTGATGTCGGCCGCCGCGCGGGCCGCCGGGGTCTGGCTGCACGCCGGTTCGGTCGTCGAACGCGATCCGGACGGGCCGATCTACAACACCTCGCTGCTGTTCTCCCCGGACGGCGAGCTGGTGCACACGTACCGCAAGATCCACCGCTTCGGCTTCGACAGCGGCGAGGCGGTGGTGATGGGCGCCGGGCAGGAGATCGTCACCGCTCCCACCGACTTCGCCACGCTGGGCCTGGCCACCTGCTACGACCTGCGCTTCCCGGAGCTGTTCCGGGCGCTGCTGGACGCCGGGGCGCAGCTGCTGGTGGTGCCGGCGGCCTGGCCCGCCCGGCGGCGCGAGCACTGGACGCTGCTGGCCCGGGCCCGGGCGGTGGAGGAGCAGGCCTTCGTGCTGGCCTGCAACACCGCCGGGACGCACGCCGGGGTCGAGCAGGCCGGGCACAGCATCGTGGTGGACCCGTGGGGCCGGGTGCTGGCCGAGGCGGGGGCGGGCGAGGAGGTCCTGACGGTCGAGTTCGATCCGGCCGAGGTGGCGAAGGCGCGCGCGGAGTTCCCGGTGCTGCGGGACCGTCTGCTGGGGATTCCGGCGCCGGTCCAGCGCTGAGCGGGGGTGGGCGGGGCGCCGGGGACGGCGTTCCGGAGGGTTGGTTCGTACCTGGGTCGGTCGGGTTTGAGAAGATGAGCACTCGTCGTGTTCCCCGCCGGCCCGGACGAGGGCCGGCACGGTAGGCCGCCCGAGGAGGTCGCCCCATGCCTGACAACGGCGCAGGCGACACCCCCCGCCCCGTCATCCACCGCAACAGCCTGCGCGAGCAGATCGCCGGCGCGCTGCGCGAGGAGATGATGGCCGGCCGGCTCGCGGCCGGCCGCAACTTCACCGTCAAGGAGATCGCCGAGCTGTACGGCGTCTCCGCGACCCCGGCCCGCGAGGCCCTGGTCGACCTCGGCGCGCAGGGCCTGCTGCGGGCCGAGCACCACCGCGGCTTCACCGTGCCCGAGCTGGGGTGGGACGACTTCCTGGAGATCTTCGAGTCCCGGGTGCTGATCACCGACAGCTTCCACCGCCAGTACGCCACCCGCCGGGCACTGCCCGACCTCGGCCGGCTGCCCTCGCTGCACCGGCGGGCCGACGCGGCGGTGCGGGCGGCCCGGGCCGGGAACCTGGACGTCATGGTGGGCTGCGACCGCCGGTTCTGGCAGGAGGTCGGCGCGCTGCTCGGCAACCGCCGGATCGCCGACTACCTGGACTGGCTGCGGGTGCAGTCCTGGATGTTCGCCGCGCCCTACCTGCGGGAGCTGCCCGCGCTGGGCGGGATCTGCTGGGAGCGCCACCCGGACCTGGTCGCGGCGATCGAGGCCCGCGACGCGATCGGCGCGCACCGGATCATCTGCGAGTACAACCTGTACACCGTCCGGCTGCTGGCCGGGCTGGCCGGACAGCCACTGGAGTCGGTGACCGTCCTGGACCTGCTCACCGAGTTCGTCGGGGAGGAACCGGCGCCGGTGCCGGTCGAACCGCCGCCCGCGCCGGCGGCCCCGCCGGAGCCGGGCGACGAGCCCGAGCCCGGCGCCGGGCCCGGTGCGGCCCGCACCGGGCGGACCCGCAGCGCGGAGGTGGGCCGGGAACTCGGCCGTGAGCTGGGACTGGGCCTCGGCCTGGTGCCGCAGCCGCGCACGGTGCCGTACGGCCGGTTCGGCCGACGGCTGTCCGAACCGCCCCCGGAGGCCCCTCGGGGACGGCCCGACCCGCACGCCGCGCCGGGCCGGTAGGGTGGGCGGTCATCGGACCGGGCGCCTCCTGAAGGGCCGTCCGGGTACCGACCCGACCCCCGTCGTCGCCCCGCCCGCGCGGGCGATCCCCGCCTCCGGAGAGGAACTGCCGGCCATGGCCTGCGACCTCTGGCTCGTCCCGCTGGTGGACGCGCTGAGCCACAGCCCCGACAACCCCTTCCGGGACGACCTCGCGCTCTACAACTCGGTGCTGGCCTCGCGCGGGCTGCCCGAGGTGCCGGTCTACCGGTTCGTCCCGGGCATCAGCGGCGCGGTCGAGCCGATAGCCGCCTTCGACTACGACTCGCTGCACTTCCTGCGCCGCGCCTACCTGTTGGGCCTCACCGGCCTGGACATCACCCCGGTCGACGCGCTCGGCGGCGACTACGAGCAGTTGCTGGAGATGTTCGAGAGCAGCGCCGAACAGTCGCACCTGGTCTGGCACTTCGACCACGCCGGCGCGTACGTGCCGGTCGAGTTCGCGGTGCCGCTGGTGGACGACACGCTGCTCGCCGCCGGCGGCCCGCTCGGCTCCAGCCACGGGCTGCTGCGCGAACTCCAGGCCGTCGCACCGGCGCTGGGCATCGACCCGCTCAACCCGCCGGACCCGACCCGGCCGCTCGGCCCGACCGGCCTGGAGCAGCCGTTCGGGCCGCCGATCGACGACGTCCACCCCTTCGCCCGGGAGCGGCACGCCTGGTCGGGCCTGTACGCGGCGGCGACCAGGAGCGTCACCCAGGGCTCGATGATCGTCTTCGCCTGACCCGGGGCGGACACGCCCTAGCGCAGCGGCCCCTCCGGCGGCCGCTGGCGCGGCATGGTGGGCCGGGTGCCCGGCGGCGGCAGCACCCGCACCTGGGCGCCCACCCCGGGCTCGCTGCGCCCGCCCCAGGCCCCGCCGGACTGGGTGGGCAGCTGGGTCATCGAGGCGCGGAACTCCAGCATCCACTCCGAGGTCTCGGAGCGGACCATGTCCGAGACGTCCTCGCAGAACCGGCGCAGCACGCCCAGGCAGCGCTCGGCGGCCTCGCCCGCGGTGCCCTCGGTCGGGCCGAGCACCTCGCGCACGCACTCCGACGCCCAGTCGAACTGGAAGGCCTCCAGGCGGCGTTGCAGGGCCTGACCGGTGGAGACGTCCCGCATCCAGCCGGAGGTGAGGCCGAAGACCCGGTCGGTGGCCAGGCAGGCGGCGGAGAGCGCGAAGCCGACGTAGCCCCAGCCGGTGCCGTGCGCGAAGGCGCCGGCCAGGTCGACCAGCGGGGCGGTCACCCCGCCCACCGCGAAGCCGGCCGCGCCGAACCGCAGCACGCGGGCCCAGCGGCGCTTCCAGACGCGGTCCCGGCGGTACCACTCGATCGCCTCGACCGCCCGCTCCTCGGACCAGCGGTAGAGCTCCTCCAGCCGTTCGGCGGGCTCGCCCCAGTCCCCCAGCGGGAACTGGCGGGTGCTCAGATCGGCCCGCTGGCGGGTGGAGGCCCGTCGGACGACGGCGGCGGCGGGCGGGTCCTCCTCACCGATCTCCTTGCCCCAGGCACTCTCCTCGGGCTGCATTTCCGGCTGGCTCACCTGTGGGGCTCCCTGTGGCGGGCGGACTGCTGGCTCTGTCGGCGCAACGGCTGACGTGGTGTCCGCCGGTGGTTCTCCAACAGCACTTCTTACCGCCAAATGGCTGACCGTGGGGGCGCTTCTCCGCTGATCGTTACCGGTTTCGGCCAACGGAACCCGAGGTGGGCGGGTTGCGGGAGGCGGCGAGATTTCACCCGTCCGAGCGAGGGGTCGGTGACCCGACGTCGTGACCCGACCACCCACCGCCGAACCGGCCCCGTCGGGCTTGGAGGATCCTCCGACATCGTCGGCGTACGGAGCTCCTCCGCTGGAGGATCCGACGGGACCGGAGAGCGGCCGGAACAGGCCACCGACTACGCTGCCAGGCGTGAAGGTCCTCGTCATCGGCGGCGGCGCCCGCGAACACGCCCTGTGCCGCTCCCTGTCCCAAGATCCCGCAGTGACCGAACTGCACTGTGCCCCGGGCAACGCCGGGATCGCGCAGGTCGCGACCGTCCACCCGGTCGACCAGCTGGACGGCGCGCAGGTCGCCGCGCTGGCCGGCCGGCTCGGTGCCGCCCTGGTGGTGGTCGGCCCGGAGGCCCCGCTGGTGGCCGGCGTCGCGGACGCCGTGCGCGCGGCCGGCGTCCCGGTGTTCGGTCCGTCCGCCGCGGCCGCCGAACTGGAGGGCTCGAAGGCCTTCGCCAAGGATGTGATGGCCGCGGCCGGCGTCCCCACCGCCCGGTCCTACGTCTGCACCACCGCGGCCGAGGCCGCCGAGGCGCTGGACGCCTTCGGCGCCCCGTACGTGGTCAAGGACGACGGCCTGGCCGCCGGCAAGGGCGTCGTGGTCACCTCCGACCGCGAGGCCGCGCTGGCGCACGCCGCCGGCTGCGAGCGCGTGGTCATCGAGGAGTACCTGGACGGCCCCGAGGTCTCGTTGTTCGCGATCACCGACGGCACCACCGTCGTCCCGCTCCAGCCCGCCCAGGACTTCAAGCGCGCGCTGGACGGCGACGAGGGCCCGAACACCGGTGGCATGGGCGCCTACTCCCCGCTGCCGTGGGCGCCCGCCGGGCTGGTCGAGGAGGTCATGGAGACCGTCCTCCAGCCGACCGTGGACGAGCTGCGCCGCCGCGGCACCGAGTTCTCCGGCCTGCTGTACGCGGGCCTGGCGCTCACCTCGCGCGGCACCCGGGTGATCGAGTTCAACGCCCGCTTCGGCGACCCGGAGACCCAGGTCGTGCTGGCCCGGCTGCGCACCCCGCTGGCGGGCGTGCTGCTCGCCTCCGCCACCGGAAGCCTGGACCAGCTGGAGCCGCTGCGCTGGGACGAGGGCGCGGCCGTCACCGTGGTCGTCGCGTCCGAGGGCTACCCGGACGCCCCGCGCACCGGCGACCCGATCGAGGGCCTGGCCGAGGCGGAGGCGGACGGCACCGCGTTCGTGCTGCACGCCGGGACGAAGGCGGACGAGGACGGCCGGGTGCTGAGCGCCGGCGGCCGTGTCCTGTCGGTCACCGCGACCGGCACCGACCTGGCCGAGGCGCGCGAGCGCGCGTACGCCGCGGTGGACCGGATCTCTCTCAAGGGCGGCCAGCACCGCACCGACATCGCGCTGAAGGCGGCCACCGCCTGAGCCCCCCGACCGCTCCGCCCGCGGCCCCCGTGCGAACCGCTCGCACGGGGGCCGCGGTGCGTGCCACCGCGGTGCGGGCGGCGGCCCGCAGCCGCCCTACCAGCAGGGGCGAGCGGGATTCGAACATCCGCGCCCACCGGTCAACCCCATGGGCGCAGCGTTCCCGGCGTTTCGGGGCTGGAGCGGCTGCGGGGGCCGACGCACCGTTCGGCCGACGGATTCCAGCCCATCGGGTGACAGCACCCGCATCCGGCTGACGCAACCGGCCGCGCGGCCTTATGGTGCGCTGGATCGCGGTGCGCGGGGCCCGTGCGCCGGGGTCGCCGCCGGGTAGCGGTGCTCCCACGGGGGGATGCTGGACGGCGTCCGGCCGGTCGGTCGTCGGGGTGCTTCGCACCGGACCGGTCGCCGGCGTCCGGGCGGTGTCACCGGAACACCCGGGCGGCGTCACCGGAACAACCGGGCGGTGTCACCGGGACGAGTGGAAACCGGGGTGATCCGGAACGCCCACCCGGACCGGGGCGTCGAAAATGTCAGTAGCGCCACGCAGCATGCACTACCGGGATCGGACGCCTCCGCTTCCCGGTCGGAACTGATCGTTTCGAGTCGGCTCAGGGCCCGAAGCCGGGCGCCCGAGGGCTCCGAAGGGGGTGCCGCACCGTATGGCCGCAATCGACATCGCGCGCGCTCACGCCCAGGTGGTGCTGCGGATCCGAGGCCTCGCCCGGGCCGCCGCCGCCCTGCCCGCCGCCGTGGCGGTGGTCCTGCTCGCCGGCCGGTTCACCGGCCGGATCGGCGCGCCCGGGGCCGCCGACGCCGCGGGCTGGGACGCCGCCCGCTGGGCGGTCTGCGCGGTCGCCGCGCTGACCCTCGCGGTGGCCGGGCTGACCGCCCGGGCCCTGCACCGGACCGTCCCGCCGCGCACCCCGGCCGTCCCGCTGGAGCGCGCCGAGGCCCCCGAGCTGTACCGGCTGATCGGCGAGCTGGCGGACCGGCTGGAGGTGCCCGCGCCCTCCGCCGTGGCCCTCACCCCGGACTGCGACAGCTGGCTGGAGGACGTCCCGCCGGGCCGGCGGACGGCTCCGCCGCGGCGGGACCCCGGGGCGCCCGCCCCCGTCCTGGTGATCGGCTCGCCCTTCCTGTGGTGGATGCGGGCCGGTGAACTGCGCGCCCTGCTCGCCCCCGTGGTGGCCGGCACCGCCGCCTCCGCCGACCCGGAGATCGCCGCCGCCCGGCGCTTCCTGCGCAGCCTGGACGCCTGTCTGGACTCCGGCGCCGGCGCGGCCCCCGGTCTCGGCGGCGCCACCCTGGCCGCCCCGCCCCGGCCGCCCCGGCGCGGTCCGGCCGCGCTCGCCGACCGGATCGTCCGCAGGGTCGTGCGCCGCCTGCTCGGCGCCTGCCGGGGCCACTCCGCCGAGCTGGAGCGCTCGGTCGCGAGCTGGGCCTCCGAGCAGGCCAGGACGGTCGACTACGGACTGCGGATCGCCGCCCAGGAGCAGGTCGGCCTGGCCTACGCGGGCTGGGACCGGCTGCTCACCCGGGTCGCGCTGCCCGCCTGGCGGCTCGGCCGCCACCCGGCCCACCTCAACGCCGGCGTGGTCGCCGCGCTCACCGAGCTGTCCCGGCGCGACCGGCTGGCCGACGGCTACGGCAGCCGGCTCGGCGACCGCCCCGCCTGCGACCTGCTGGAGGAGCCCGGCACCGTCGACCGGGCGGTCTCCCGGCTCGCCGCCGACCTGTTCTTCGGCCGCCCGGCGGCCGGCGCCTGGCGCGAGCTGGAGTGGGCCGACTACCCGGCCGAGGTGGTGGACGCCGGCTGGCGAGCGGGCGCCGCCACCCTGCAGACCGCCCTGAACCGGCTCGCCCCGCAGTCCCGCCCCGGCGCCCCGACCCTCACCCGGCTGCTGGGCCGGCTCGCCGAGGGCGACGGAGAGCTGCTGGCCGCCGCGCTCGCCGCCCAGCTGGCCCGCACCACCGCCCCGGCCCCGCTGCTCGAACCCGACCGCAGCGGCCGCGACCTGCTGGTCGACCACGTCACCGCGATGGTCTGCTGCGCCGCCGTGGACACCGCCGGCGGCGCCCCCGGCCTGGACTGGCTGGACGGCCCGGTGCTGCTGCTCGGCGGGGTGCGCCGCACCGACCTGGCCGGTCCGGTCGCCCAGGCCGTCGAGCAGGGCCAGGACGGTCCGCTGCGCGCCTGGCTGGACGCCGCCGACGTCCGTCTTGAGAAACCCGTGCGCCTCTGACGTCCCGGGCGTCACAGGAGGGCGCTCGGCACCGCCGCACGCGCCCCCAAAAGGGCCGGCTGCCGGGCGTCTTCGCAGGCCGGAGGCCCCTCCCGGGAGGCGCGCGAGATTCCCCGCACCAATCGCTACCGGAGGGTGACGCTGCGCCAGCAGTCTGTGGTGTATTAGACCGCACGCACATCCGGGGGGCACGTGCCAACCGGGCGGAAGTGCACCTGGGAGGGGCGCGTGGGGACCGAACTCAACCGCCGCTGGGAGTCGGGGACGCACGCCTACAGCGTCTCCGACCCCTTCGGCCAGGGCCCGCTGCCCTGGCTGCGCAGCCCGGACCAGTACCTGGCCGGGGCGGAGGGCGCCGTGCCCTGGTACGTCTCGGTGGGCGCGCCGGGCCAGCAGTCGCTGACGGCCGGAGTCCGCAGGAAGCCGTCCGTCGGAACCCCGCAGGGCGCCAACGACGTGGACCAGCAGATCAAGGGCTTCGCCTCGGCCGGGGTGGTCCGCCCCGGCGGCTCGGTGGACTTCCGGGTCACCGTCAACCCGCCCCGCGAGTTCACCGTGAACATCTTCCGGATCGGCCACTACGGCGGCGACGGCGCCCGCCACATGACCTCCAGCCCGTCGATCGCCGGCCTCGCCCAGCCCGCCCCGCTGGTGGTCGACCGGACGGTCTCCTGCCACCACTGGTGGCACTCCTGGCGGCAACAGATCCCGGCGCACTGGAAGCCCGGCGCCTACGTCGCCGTGCTGACCACCGCGGACATGCTGCACCGCAGCCACATCCCCTTCACCGTCCGGGACTTCGAGGACCGGGCGCGCACCGCCGAACTGCTCCTGGTGCTCCCGGACGTGACCTGGCAGGCGTACAACCTGTTCCCCGAGGACGGCCGAACCGGCGCCAGCCTCTACCACGCCTGGGACGGCCGGGGCGGCCTGGTCGGCGAGCCGGAGGCGGCCGTCACCGTCTCCTTCGACCGCCCGCACGCCACCGCCGGACTGCCGCTGCACGTCGGCCACGCGTACGACTTCATCCGCTGGGCCGAGCGCTTCGGCTACGACCTCTCCTACGCCACCGCCACCGACCTGCACGCCGGCCTGGTGGACCCGTCCCGGCACCGGGCGCTGGTCTTCCCCGGCCACGACGAGTACTGGTCCGAGCCGATGCGCCGGGCCGCCGAGCGGGCCAGGGACGGCGGCACCTCGCTGGTGTTCCTCTCCGCCAACACCATGTACTGGCGGGTCGAGCTGACCGCCGCCGCCTCCGGCGAGCCCAACCGGCTGCTCAACTGCCGCAAGCGGCAGAAGGTCGGCGCCGGCAGCCCGGCCGCCGGGGCGCCCGGCGCGGCCAGCGCGCTGTGGCGGGACGCCGGGGAGCCCGAGCAGCACCTGCTCGGGGTGCAGTACTCGGGGCGGGTCGCCGCGCCCGTCCCGCTGGTCGCCCGGCACACCGCGCACTGGCTCTGGGACGGCACCGGCCTCCAGGAGGGCGACGAGCTGCCCGGGCTGGTCGCCGGCGAGGCCGACCGCTACTACCCCAAGGTGGCGCTGCCCGAGCACGTCGAGCGGGTGCTGCTGGCGCACTCGCCGTACCAGGACCCGGCCGGCCGCACCCGCTACCAGGAGACCTCGCTGTACCGCGCGCCCAGCGGCGCGTACGTCTTCGCGGCCGGAACCTTCGCCTGGTCGCCCGCGCTGGGGCGCCCGGGGCTGACCGACGAGCGCATCCAGCGGGCCACCGCCAACCTGCTGGACCGGCTCTGCAAGAACCAGCCGCACTGACCACGGTGGCCGAGAACCGGCGCGCGGTGGCCGGGAACCGGCGCGCGGTGGCCGGAGAACCGGCGTTCCGGCGGGCGTGAAAGACTGCGGGGGCAGTGACCTCCCCTTTCGCGGTGCCCCCGCCCGTGAACGACCCCTGAGGACTGAACACCTTGAGCGGATTTGTCACCAAGCCCGAGCCGGTCCAGGTACCCGGCCTGGTCCACCTGCACACCGGCAAGGTGCGCGACCTCTACCGCACCGGTTCGGGCGAGCTGGTCATGGTGGCCAGCGACCGGACGTCCGCCCACGACTGGGTGCTGCCGAACGAGATCCCGGACAAGGGCCGCATCCTCACCCAGCTGTCGCTGTGGTGGTTCGAGCGGATCGCCGACATCGTTCCCAACCACGTGATCTCCACCGAGGCCCCGGCCGGCGCCCCGGCCGACTGGAAGGGCCGCACGCTGGTCTGCCGCAGCCTGGAGATGATCCCGGTCGAGGCGGTCGCCCGCGGCTACCTGGCCGGCTCCGGCCTGGCCGAGTACCAGGAGAGCCGCACGGTCTGCGGCATCGCGCTGCCGGAGGGCCTGGAGAACAGCTCCGAGCTGCCCGCCCCGATCTACACCCCCGCGCTCAAGGCCGAGGTCGGCGAGCACGACGAGAACGTCTCCTACGAGGAGACCGCCCGCCGGATCGGCGCCGAACTCGCCTCGCAGTTGCGCCGCACCACCCTGGACGTCTACGCCCGGGCCCGGGACATCGCCCGCGAGCGCGGCATCATCCTGGCCGACACCAAGTTCGAGTTCGGCCTGCTGGACGGCGAGCTGGTGATCGGCGACGAGGTGCTCACCCCGGACTCCTCCCGCTACTGGCCGGCCGACGAGTACGAGGCGGGCCGCTCGCAGTCGTCCTTCGACAAGCAGCTGATCCGCGACTGGCTGGTCTCCCCGGACTCCGGCTGGGACCGCTACAGCGAGCAGCCGCCGCCGGCGCTGCCGGCCGAGATCGTCGAGCTGACCCGCGCCAAGTACATCGACGTGTACGAGCGGCTGACCGGGACCACCTGGGCCTGACCCGCTCGACCGCCCGCGGGCACGGCCTCAGATCCAGCCGTGCTCGCGGGCGATCCGCACCGCCGCGTGGCGGTTCTCCGCGCCCAGCTTGGTGGCCGCCGAGGACAGGTAGTTGCGCACGGTGCCCTGGGAGAGCGAGGCCCGTTCGGCGATCTCGGCGATCGGGGTGCCGTCGGCGGCCAGCTCCAGGACGTCCGTCTCGCGCGGGGTCAGCGGGGTCTCGCCGGCGCTGATCGCGTCCGCCGCCAGCTCGGGGTCCACGTACCGGCCGCCGGAGCGCACGGTGCGGATGATGCCGGCCAGGTCCGCCGCCGAGACGGTCTTCGGCAGGAAGCCGCGCACCCCGACCTCCAGCGCCCGCTTCAGGTAGCCGGGGCGGCCGTGGCCGGTGACGATCATGCAGCGGCAGTCCGGCAGCGCCAGCCGCAGCTGGGCGGCCACCTCGATGCCGTCCTTGCCCGGCATCTGGAGGTCCAGCACCGCGACGTCCGGGCGGTGGGCCAGCGCCATCGCCAGTGCCTCGGTGCCGGAGCCGGCCTGGGCGACCACCTCGATGTCGTCCTCCAGCGAGAGCAGCGCGGCCAGCGCGCCCCGGATCAGGTGCTCGTCGTCGGCGAGCAGGACGCGGACGGGCGCGGCGTTCTCGGTCATCGGGCGGTCTTTCTTCCTCAGCGGGGGAGCGGGACGGTGGCGAGCATCCGGAAGACGCCCGCCTCGGCGGTCGACACGGTCAGTTCGCCGTCGTGGGCGGCGAGCCGCTCGCGCAGTCCGCGCAGCCCGGTGCCGCTGCCCTGGGAGGGGAACGGGATGTCGGGCACCCCGTCATTCTCCAGCTCCAGTACGGCCCGTCCGTCCTCGGTCCGCAGCCGGATCAGGCAGCGGCCGGCCTCGCTGTGCCGCAGCACGTTGGTGGTGGCCTCGCGGATCACCCAGCCGAACACCGACTGGACCGGGCCCGGCAGCCGGTCGGCGTGCTCGCCGAGGTCGATCTCGCAGGAGACGTCGGCCGAGCGCAGCACCGCCCGGGCGCCGATCGCCTCGGCGTGCAGGTCGGCGGTGCGGTAGCCGCGGATGACGTCCCGGACCTCGCGCTGCGACTCCTGGGCGATCTTCTGCACCTCGGCCATCTGGTCGGCGGCCTCCTCGCGCCCCCGGCGGGCGAGCTGGACGGCGAGCTCGCTCTTCAGCGCGATGGTGGTGAGGTTGCGGCCCATCACGTCGTGGAGGTCGCGGGAGAAGCGCAGCCGCTCCTCGGCGACGGCCAGCCGGGACTGGGCCTCGCGGGCGGCGTCCAGCTCCCAGACGATCGAGGTGAGCCAGGCGAAGCTGCGGCAGCTGGGGCCGAGGAGGGCCATCCCGAGGGTCAGTCCGGTCAGGTAGCCGGCGGTGCCGGCGGGGTCGATCCCGGCGAGTGCCGCGGCCGGGAAGACGGCCAGCAGCATGCCCAGCCCGACGACGGCGGCCCGGCGGGGAGTCAGTGCCACGCACACCGGGCCGTGGGCGAACAGCAGCAGGGTGCTGGTGACGAACAGGGTGAAGGGGAGGCCGCCCGGGCTTTCCGGTCCGCCGTCGGCGGGGCCGAACAGCAGGACGGTCCAGGAGCCCGCCACCGCGAGGCCGACCGAGAGGGCGAGCCAGAGCCGGGGGTCGGTGGGGCGGCCGAGGTAGTGGTCCATCGCGACGCGGTAGGTCCGCAGCAGGACCAGGGTGGTGGCGAGCCCGATCAGCACGGAGATCCGGATCACCGGGATGTTCCCGGCCTGGCCGACGGCGCTCCCGGCGCCGAGCAGGACGCCGGGTAGGACGAACATCGCCATCAGGTAGAGCGACCAGCGCAGGTACAGCTCGGTGCGCTGGGGTTTGCTCAGGCTGGTCCAGTGCCGATGCGGCGACCGCATTCTCAATTCTTCCGCCCCCAGTTCGACCACGATCCTGCTTGCTGCCTTCATATCAGAGGCCGTACCGGGGGCGTTCCTTCGGATTACTGCTCGAAGCTCAGCGGCGCGGTTCCCAGCGGAAGTAGCGCACCGCGCCCCAGACCGCCAGGCCCAGCCAGATCGCCCCGGTGACCAGGTGCGAGCCGGCGGCACCCCAGGAGCCGGCGAAGCCGGTCGCGGCGGCCGAGCCGTCGGTGCCGAACCAGCCGACGCGGATCAGCTGGAAGGCCGGGGTGGTCGGCAGCAGGCGGCAGATGTCGGCCAGCTGCTTGGGCATGACCTCCAGCGGGATGAACAGCCCGGAGCCGAGCTGCATCACCAGCATGATCGGCAGGGTGGTGATGCCCGCGCTCTCCACGGTCCTGGTGAAGGCGCTGGACAGCGCGGCCAGGGCGATCATGGTGGCCAGCGCCAGCAGCAGGCCGACCAGCATCAGCACCGGGTTGACCGGCACGGCCAGGTGCAGACCGAGGCTGCCGCCGATCCCGATCAGGGCGGCCATCATCAGGCCGAGCGCGACCGAGGGGACGGCCGTGCCGAGCAGGATCTCGATGTCCCGGGCCTCGCCGGTGCGCAGCCGCTTGAGGACCAGCTCGCCGCGCCGCCCGACGTACGCGGCGGTCAGGTTGTAGTACACGACGAAGGCCAGGATCATCCCGACCGAGCCGTAGACCAGCAGCGAGTCGACGTCCAGTCCGGGGTTGGACTCGGCCTGCTGGGAGAGCACGCCCTTCAGGGTGAAGACCAGGAACAGCGGCAGCGCCAGGGCGGTGAACAGGGCCGTGCGGTTGCGCAGCAGCAGGGTGGCCTCGGCCCGGCCGAGGGCGAGCAGCCGACGGGCGGCAGTGCTCTGCGGACCGGTGGCGGCAGTGGCGACGGTGGTGGTCATCGGGCGGATCCGATCAGGCGGCGGCGGGCGGGGCGGTCGGCGGCGGGCGCCTGCGGGGGGTTCTGGTGGGCGGCCTCGGAGGCGATCGCGAGGAAGGCCTCCTCCAGCGAGGCGCTGCGGGCGTCCAGGGCGCCGAGCGCGATCCCGTGGTGCCGGGCCCAGCCGAGCAGGTCGGTGAGGGTGTCCTGGAGCGTGAGGGTCTGCACGGTGACCTTGCGGCCGTCGAGCGCGAGTTCGGCCCCGGCCAGGACGGGCAGTGCGGCGCCGGTGAACTCGGGAAGCTCGAAGCCGATCCGGGCGGGCCGGTCGGCGATCACCTCGGCGACGGTGCCCGAGGTGACGACCCGGCCGCCGTGCATGATGGCCAGCCGGTCGGCGAGCTCCTCGGCCTCCTCCAGGTAGTGGGTGGTGAGCAGCACCGTGGTGCCCTGGGCGCGCAGCTCGCGGACCAGCTGCCAGACGGCGGCGCGCGCCTCGGGGTCGAGACCGGTGCTGGGCTCGTCCAGGAAGAGCACCTCGGGGCGGCCGAGCAGGGCCATCGCGAGGTCCAGCCGGCGCTTCTCGCCGCCGGACAGCTGCTTGACCCGGACATTGGCCCGGTGGCCGAGGCCGACCAGCTCCAGCGCCTCCGCCACCGGGCGGGCGCCGCTGGTCATCCCGGCCCAGACGCGGCCGGTCTCGGCGGCGGTGAGCTCGCCGGGGAAGCCGCCCTCCTGGAGCATGATGCCGATCCGCGGGCGGACGGCGGCGCGCTCCTTGTGGGGGTCCCGGCCGAGCACCCGGACGGTGCCGCCGGTGGGCGCGGCCAGGCCCTCGATGACCTCCATGGTGGAGGTCTTTCCGGCCCCGTTGGTGCCGAGCAGGGCGAACAGCTCGCCGCGGCGGACGGTCAGGTCGACGCCGCGCACGGCGTGGTACCCGTTGGTGCCGCCGCCGTAGTGGCGGTGCAGGTCGGTGACCTCGATCACGTCTTCGCTGGGGCGGGGCGCCCGGCTCGTCTCCATGCCCCAAGCCTTCCGCCGACCGGGCCGCGCGGGCAGTGCGGGCCGTCATGACATCGCGGTGGGGATCCACGGGTCGGCGATGACAAATGTCATGGTCGATATCGCCGGCGCCCGGGGCACCGCCGTGTCAGGAGTGCGGGGAGGAATGCCGAAGGGCCCCCTCGAACGAGGGGGCCCTTCGTATCGGAGCGGACGACGAGATTCGAACTCGCGACCCTCACCTTGGCAAGGTGATGCTCTACCAACTGAGCCACGTCCGCAGGTCAAACTATTGAGTTGTGCTGTGCTCGCGCACTGCGAGCGGACGACGAGATTCGAACTCGCGACCCTCACCTTGGCAAGGTGATGCTCTACCAACTGAGCCACGTCCGCATGGTGCCTGGTGGGGCACCCGCCGCCTCTTCGGATCTCTCCGTTGCGGCGACGAGGAATACTCTACAGCATCGTTCGGGGTGGTCGCCCCACCCTTTCGGCCAGGGCGGGCGGGGCGACCGGGGAGCGGACTCCCGCGAGGCTCAGTTCGCCTCGGCGAACGCCTCGTACACGTGCTTGGGGATGCGGCCACGGGCCGGCAGTTCCATCCCGCGGGACAGGGCCCAGGCGCGGACGGCGGCCGGGTCCGGGGTGAGGGCGGTGCGGCGGAAGGACTTTCCGGTGCGGCTCTGGCGGCGGCCGGCGGCGACGAACGGAGCGAGGGCCTCCCGCAGCTTTTCCGCGTTGTCCACGGACAGGTCGATCTCGTACGACTTCCCGTCGACGCCGAAGTGGACGGTTTCCGCGGCGGAGCCGCCGTCCAGGTCGTCGGAGAGCGTGACAACTACACGCTGTGCCATGGGTGTCAATCCTCTCGGGCAATTCGGCCGCCGGTCCGAGGGGGTACCGGGGCCTGATGTGCACCAACTCGCGCAAGCGCGTACGGGCGCGCCGGGTGGCTCGCCTGATACGCAGCACTTGCCGCGACAGGTGGCCCTATTCTGCACCCGAAGGGGGCAGAAATCGAAGAGTCCGGCATTCTTTTCCGGATATTCACGTCTCTTCGCGGGACTCCTGGATACCGATGTGCGGGACGGGCGGTTCTGTCCCCAAGTGCCGTATTCGGGTGTTCTCCGGACGGGGCCGTTCCGAGTGCCGAATCCACGGAAACCGGTCGGCCCGGGCGGCGGGTGAGGGGTTCGGATCCCTTGTGGCGTAAGGGTCTCGGGTCTACGCGCGTCGCTATCCCCGGCCAGCAATCCTGCCCGAAACCACCGGTAGTCTGGAGTTCCCCCGCCTCACCGAAGACACCACCGGGAGTGCCAGTGGCACGCGTCGTAGTCGACGTCATGCTCAAGCCGGAGATCCTCGACCCCCAGGGACAGGCGGTGCAGCGTGCACTGCCCCGCCTCGGATTCACCGGGATCGCCGACGTCCGCCAGGGCAAGCGTTTCGAGCTGGATGTGGAGGGCCCGGTCGACGACGCGGCGCTCGCCCGTATCCGCGAAGCCGCCGAGACCTTTCTCGCCAACACCGTGATCGAGGACTTCACCGTCCGGGTCGAGGAGGAGGGCAAGTGACCACCCGCGTCGGCGTCGTCACTTTCCCCGGCTCCCTCGACGACCGCGACGCCCAGCGGGCGGTCCGCCTCGCCGGCGCCGAGCCGGTCGCCCTGTGGCACCGTGACAAGGATCTCCACCAGGTCGACGCCGTCGTCCTGCCCGGCGGATTCAGTTACGGCGACTATCTGCGCTGCGGTGCGATCTCCCGCTTCTCGCCGGTGATGGAGACCGTCATCGAGCAGGCGAAGCTCGGAATGCCGGTGCTCGGTATCTGCAACGGCTTCCAGGTGCTCTGCGAATCGCACCTGCTGCCCGGGGCGCTCACCCGGAACGACTCGCTGCACTTCATCTGCCGCGACCAGAAGCTGAGCATCGAGAACGCCGGCACCGCCTGGACCCGGGATTACTCGGTCGGCCAGGAAATCGTCGTCCCGCTGAAGAACGGCGAGGGCCGCTTCGTCGCCGAGGAGCGGGTGCTGGACGAACTGGAGGCGGAGGGCCGGGTCGTCGCCCGTTACCTGGACGTCAACCCGAACGGTTCGTACCGCGACATCGCCGGCATCACCAACGCCGCCGGCAATGTCGTCGGCCTGATGCCGCACCCGGAGCACGCCGTGGAGCCGCTCACCGGCCCGACCACCGAGGGCCTGGGCTTCTTCACTTCCGTCCTGAAGCAGCTGGTGAACGCCTGATGAGCCTCGACACCGTCAAGAACGCCGAGCAGACCCCGGACGCCGCCCAGCCCTGGGCCGAGCTCGGCCTCAAGGAGGACGAGTACGCGCGCATCCGGGAGATCCTCGGCCGCCGCCCGACCGGCGCCGA
Source organism: Kitasatospora sp. NPDC127067 (assembly GCF_042724755.1). Classification (NCBI taxonomy): domain Bacteria; kingdom Bacillati; phylum Actinomycetota; class Actinomycetes; order Kitasatosporales; family Streptomycetaceae; genus Kitasatospora; species Kitasatospora sp. NPDC127067. The sequence continues at coordinate 95,073 of NZ_JBHXEM010000016.1, forward strand.
ACTCGCCATGTACTCGGTCATGTGGTCGGAGCACTGTTCGTACAAGAGCAGCAAGGTCCACCTGAAGCAGTTCGGCGAGAAGAAGCCGGATTCGGACGCGATGCTCGTCGGCATCGGCGAGAACGCCGGCGTCGTCGACGTCGGCCAGGGGTACGCGGTCACCTTCAAGGTCGAGTCGCACAACCACCCGTCGTACATCGAGCCCTACCAGGGCGCGGCCACCGGCATCGGCGGCATCGTGCGCGACATCCTGGCGATGGGCGCCCGCCCGGTCGCCGTGATGGACCCGCTGCGCTTCGGCGCGGCCGACCACCCGGACACCCGGCGCGTGCTGCCCGGGATCGTCGCGGGCATCGGCGGCTACGGCAACTGCCTGGGCCTGCCGAACATCGGCGGCGAGGTCGTCTTCGACTCCTGCTACCAGGGCAACCCGCTGGTCAACGCGCTGTGCGTGGGCGTCATGAAGCACGAGGACATCCACCTCGCGCAGGCCTCCGGCGCCGGCAACAAGGTCATCCTGTACGGCGCCCGCACCGGCGGCGACGGCATCGGCGGCGTCTCGGTGCTCGCCTCCGAGACCTTCGACGACAGCAAGCCGGCCAAGCGCCCGGCCGTCCAGGTCGGCGACCCGTTCCAGGAGAAGCTCCTGATCGAGTGCACCCTGGAGATCTTCCGGGAGAAGCTCGTCAAGGGCATCCAGGACCTCGGCGGCGCCGGCCTGTCCTGCGCCACCAGCGAGCTGGCCTCGGCCGGCTCCGGCGGCATGCGGATCGAGCTCGACACCGTGCACCTGCGCGACCACACGCTCTCGCCGGAGGAGATCCTCATGAGCGAGTCGCAGGAGCGCATGTGCGCGATCGTGGAGCCCGACAAGGTCGACCGCTTCCTGGAGATCTGCGAGAAGTGGGACGTCATCGCCAACGTCATCGGTGAGGTGACCGACGGCGAGCGCCTGGAGATCTTCTGGCACGGCGAGCTCGTGGTGGACGTCCCGCCGCGCACCGTCGCCCACGAGGGCCCGACCTACGAGCGCCCGTACGCCCGCCCGAGCTGGCAGGACGCGCTGCAGGCCGACGCCCCGACCGCCGAGCGGCTGGCCCGCCCGACCACCGGCGAGGGCCTCAAGGCCGACCTGCTGAAGGTCGCGAGCCACCCGAACCAGGCCTCCAAGTCCTGGATCACCGACCAGTACGACCGCTACGTGCTCGGCAACACCGTGCTCTCGCACGGCGAGGACTCGGGCATGATCCGGATCGACGACGAGACCAACCTCGGCGTCTCGGTCGCCACCGACGGCAACGGCCGCTTCGCCAAGCTGGACCCGTACACCGGCGCCCAGCTGGCCCTGGCCGAGGCGTACCGCAACGTCGCGGCCGGCGGTGCCAAGCCGCTCGCCGTCTCCGACTGCCTCAACTTCGGCTCCCCCGAGGACCCGGACGTGATGTGGCAGTTCGCCGAGGCCACCCGCGGCCTGGCCGACGCCTGCCTGGTGCTCGGTACCCCGGTCACCGGCGGAAACGTCTCGCTGTACAACCAGACCGGCGAGGTCGCCATCCACCCGACCCCGGTGGTCGCGGTGCTCGGCGTCATCGACGACGTCACCCGGCGCACCCCGCTGGCCTTCGCCGAGGAGGGGCAGCTGCTCTACCTGCTCGGCGACACGGCGGACGAGCTCGGCGGCTCGGCCTGGTCGCAGGCCGTCCACGACCACCTCGGCGGCCTGCCGCCCGCGGTGGACCTGGAGCGCGAGCGGCTGCTCGGCGAGATCCTGATCGCCGCCTCGCGCGACGGCATGATCGACGCCGCGCACGACCTGTCCGACGGCGGTCTCGGTCAGGCGCTGGTGGAGAGCTGCCTCAAGGGCGGCCACGGTGCGCGGATCGTTCTGCCCGAGGGCCAGGACCCGTTCGTCCTGCTGTTCTCGGAGTCGGCCGGCCGCGCCGTCGTGGCGGTGCCGCGCAGCGAGGAGCTCCGGTTCAACGACATGTGCACCGCGCGCGGCCTGCCGGCCACCCGGATCGGTGTCGTGGACGGCGAAAGCCTGGACGTCCAGGGCCGGTTCAGCGTCTCGCTGGCCGAGCTGAAGGACGCCCGCACCGGTGTCATCGAGGCCCTGCTGGCCTGACGCGCGGTCGACGAGGGGCGGGTGGTTCTCTGGTGAACCACCCGCCCCTCGGCGTATGTTGACGCCCATGCCTGCCAAGTCCCGTACGTATCAGCCGCAGAAGGTGAGCGCCGCGTTGACGGCGCAGAGCGAGGCGGTGCGCGTGGTCGTGCACCAGCTGACGGAGTCCGATCTGGAACGGCCGACCCGGCTCGGCTCCTGGAGGGTGCGGGAGCTGGTGACCCACCTGAGCCTGGCGCTGAGCCAGCTGTCCGCCGTGCTGGACCTGCCGGAGGTGGACGGGCCGGTGCTCCCGCTGGCCGACTACGCGGCGCTGGCCGGGACGATGGCCGGCTTCGTCGACGCCGCGACCACGGAGCACACGGCGGCCGGGTTCGCCGGCCCGCCCAAGGAGGTGGCCGCCGAGTTCGACCGGTCGCTCGACGCCGTGCTGGCCGTGCTCGTCGGCCGGGCCGCGGCGGAACCGGAGCGGCGGGTGACCTTCCTGAGCGGCCATCCGATGCTCCTGAGCGACTACCTGGTGACCCGGCTGATCGAGGCCGTGGTGCACGCCGACGACCTGGCCGACGCGCTCGGCCTGGACGCCTTCCCGCACGACCGCGAGGCCCTCGCCACCGTCTCCCGGGTGCTGGCCGACGCCCTCGCCGGGCAGGTGCCCGGCGGCGCCGTCGAGCTGCGCGTCCCGCCGTTCGCGGTCGTCCAGGCGGTGCCGGGGCCGAAGCACACCCGGGGCACCCCGCCCAACGTGGTGGAGACCGATCCGCTGACCTGGATCCGGCTGGCCACCGGCCGGGCCGACTGGGCGGCGGCGGTGGAGGCGGCCGAGGTGTCCGCCTCGGGGGAGCGCAGCGACCTGCGGGAGTACCTGCCGGTGCTCTGTTAGGGCGTGTCCGACCATTCGCGCACCCGGCGGGAATTGTCGGACACGCCCCAGGACGGCTGCCCAGGACCCGCCCCCGCCGCCGCGGTTCTACGGGACGGACGGCCCGCCCACGTACGTGCCCTGTGCCGAGTACGGCCAGGCGTTGGGCGTGCAGCCCTTGAGGCCGTAGATCTGCTGCATCATCGCGGGGGCGGGCTTGCCCTCGCCCGGGCAGCCCTCGTGCCCGTGGCCGATCCGGTGGCCCACCTCGTGGTTGACGATCAGCGCCCGGTACTCCTCCAGCGGTCCGCTGAACTGCGGTGAACCGGTGTTCCAGCGCTTGGAGTTGACGAGCACCTGGTTGCCGACGTTGCAGTTGACCTCGCCGTGGGTGTCCAGCCCGGAGGCGCCGCAGATCCGGTCCACGGTGGCCGGCGAGGCGATCTTCACGGCGAAGTCGTACGGGCCGTCGGCGACCAGCTGGAAGCCGTTCTTGCGGTCGTTGGTCCAGCCTCGTTTGTCGCCGAGGATGGCGTGGATCTGCGTGGCGGCGGTCGGGGCGTCGATGCCGATGCCGTCCTCGACCTCGACCCGGTAGCGGCGCACGTTGCCGCGTCCGATCGGCTTGGCGGTGGCCGGGGCGACGGTGAAGGTGCCCGCACCCTTGGTGGGGCCGGGGTCCGGCGCGGCGGGGGCGGGCGGCGGGGTGTCGGCCGGGGCGGGAGCCGGGGGCGGTGCCTGCTCCGCCGTCGGTGCCGCCGTGGTGGCCTGCTCGCCCGGCGGGGCGACCCTCGCCTGGGCGGTCGGGGCGGCGGCCGGGGTTCCCGCTGGGCGGTACAGCATGATCGCCGCGGCCCCCAGTACCACTGCGGAGACCACGAGTGCCGTGAGCATGCCAGGACCGGGTCCGCGTCGCGGCTTGCGGCGTCGGCGACCGCCCTTCCGGGGCGGTGCGGTGCGCCGGCCGACGGATCGGGCTGCGGACATGATCTTCACAGTGGCAGGCGAACGGGTGAATGTCCACACGCCTCGTATGTGACTTCGGCGTCGCGGGACGGGCGCCCGCCGGGGACGGCGGTTGACCCCTGCGTCTCGGGTGGCAGACTTCAGGGCATGGCGATTCACAGGAACCTTCTCGACGGTCCCGAACCCACTCTCCTCCCGGAGGAGGAGCGGCCCTACCGGATGCTGGCGGAGGAGTCGGCCTCCCCCACCCAGGTGGCGGCCGAGTTCCCGGTCTTCTGCCTGGCCTGGGCCATGCTCGCCGACGACGCCTACGCGGCCGGCCGGTACGTCGAGTCGTACGCCTACGCCCGTACCGGCTACCACCGCGGCCTGGACGCGCTGCGGCGCAACGGATGGAAGGGCCACGGCCCGGTGCCGTGGGAGCACCGCGGCAACCGCGGCTTCCTGCGCTGCCTGGCGGCGCTCGCCCGGGCGGCCGGCGCGATCAAGGAGACCGAGGAGGAGACCCGCTGCTGGCAGTTCCTGAAGGACAGCAGCGCGGAGGCGTACGCGGAGCTCAAGCAGTAGACACCCCCGGACACACGGGTGCCCCCGGCGGTCTCCGCCGGGGGCACCCGTTCGTCACGTCACGCCCGGAGGGCGGGGCTCACGCGGCCGTGGGCCCCGCCTCGGGCGCGGGACTCACTTCAGGCGCTTGCCCGCCGAACGCAGCTGCTCGGCGGCCTCGACCACGCGGGCGGCCATGCCGGCCTCGGCCAGCTTGCCCCAGGTGCGCGGGTCGTAGGTGTTCTTCTTGCCGACCTCGCCGTCGACCTTCAGCACGCCGTCGTAGTTGGCGAACATGTGGCCGGCCACCGGGCGGGTGAAGGCGTACTGGGTGTCGGTGTCCAGGTTCATCTTCACGACGCCGTTCTCCAGCGCGGTGGCGATCTCCTCGGCGCTCGAACCCGAGCCGCCGTGGAAGACGAAGTCGAACGGGTCGGTCTTGCCGTACTGCTTGCCGATCGCGTCCTGGAGCTCGCGCAGCAGCTCGGGCTTCAGCACGACGTTGCCCGGCTTGTACACGCCGTGCACGTTGCCGAAGGAGGCGGCCAGCAGGTAGCGGCCCTTCTCGCCCAGGCCCAGCGCCTCGGCGGTGCGCACGGCGTCGTTGACGGTGGTGTACAGCTCGTCGTTGATCTCGTGGGTGACGCCGTCCTCCTCGCCGCCGGTCGGGGTGATCTCGACCTCAAGGATGATCTTGGCGGCGGCGGCCTGGGCCAGCAGCTCCTGGGCGATGCCCAGGTTGTCGGAGAGGGTCTCGGCCGAGCCGTCCCACATGTGCGACTGGAACAGCGGGTTCTCGCCCCGGGCCACGCGCTCGGCGGAGACCGCCAGCAGCGGGCGGACGTAGCCGTCCAGCTTGTCCTTCGGGCAGTGGTCGGTGTGCAGCGCGACGGTGACGTCGTACTTGGCGGCGACGATGTGGGCGAACTCGGCGAGCGCGACGGCGCCGGTCACCATGTCCTTGTTGTGCTGGCCGCCCAGGAACTCCGCGCCACCGGTCGAGATCTGGATGATGCCGTCGCTCTCGGCCTCGGCGAAACCACGCAGTGCGGCGTGCAGCGTCTGCGACGACGTGACGTTGATGGCCGGGTAGGCGAACTTGCCCGCCTTGGCCCGGTCCAGCATCTCGTTGTAGACCTCGGGAGTTGCGATGGGCATGCGATCCGCTCCTGTCGGGTTGCGGCGTACGGACGGTGCTGTCCGACGCTGTGTACGCCTTCGTGACGACTCCGTGCCGGCCCGCCGACGCGCGGCGTTGCGGTGTGGCTCTCCGGCACGTTCGCGGCGACCTGCGCGGTACGGCCATGAGGGTGGTGTGCCACCGCGGACCGGACGCCTGTGCCATCTTCCCAGACTCGTGCCCGCGGGTCAGCAGGAGCCCGCCATGCGGAACGGCGCACGGCACGGGCGCACGGCGGCCGCGGGCGGCTACGGCGGGCAGCCGGGGGGCGTCCCCCGCCGGGCGCCGTCGGCACGGTGCGCCCGCGTGGTGGGCACGGTGCGCCCGCGTGGTGGGCACGGTGCGCCCGGGTCGTGGGCACGGTGCGCCCGCGTGGTCGGCACGGTGCGCCCGCTATCCTGCGCCCGTGGACTACAACCAGCTGGCCGTCAACCTGCTTGACGCCAAATCCCTGATCTCGTCCCTCGGCGCCATCGGGCTGATCGCGATCATCTTCGCGGAGACCGGCCTGCTGGTCGGCTTCTTCTTCCCGGGCGACTCGCTGCTGATCCTCGCGGGTGTCGCCGCCTCGAACGCGGCCTCCTCGGTGCTCGGCGACGGTGCCAAGCTGCCGATCGCCGTCCTGCTGATCGGCTGCCCGATCGCGGCGATCGCCGGCGCCCAGCTCGGGCACCTGATCGGCGCCAAGGTCGGGCCGAAGATGTTCGACAAGCCCGATTCGAAGATCTTCCGACGCGACTACGTGGTGAAGGCGGAGGAGTACTTCAACAAGTTCGGCTCCGGCAAGGCCGTGGTGCTGGCCCGCTTCATGCCGATCATCCGCACCTTCCTGAACCCGGTCGCCGGCACCCTGGAGATGCCCGCCCGGACCTTCTTCCTCTGGAACGTGATCGGCGGCGTGCTGTGGACCGAGTCCATGCTGCTGATCGGCTACTTCTTCGGCGACGCGCTCGCCCCGGTGATCGACAAGTACCTGATCCCGGCGGTGCTGCTGATCGTCCTGCTGTCGATCTCGCCGATCCTGGTCGAGATCATGCGCGAGCGGAAGAAGAAGCGGGCCGGCATCGGCGCCGAGGTCGACGAGGAGAGCCAGGTCCAGGCCGGCGGCGGCCGGCACCGGCGGGGCTGAGCTCCCGGCGCTCCGGACACGGGCGAGGGCCGGTGCTGTTTCACGTGAAACAGCACCGGCCCTCAGTCGTTCGTCGTACCGGACGGGATCAGAGACCCAGGTCGTCCAGGGTGTAGGCGGTCACGTACTCCAGGCCCTGGGCCTCCACGGCGGCCGCGCCGCCGCGCTCCACGATCACCGCGACGCCGACCACCTCGGCGCCCGCCTCGCGCAGCGCCTCCACGGCGGTCAGCACCGAGCCGCCGGTGGTGGAGGTGTCCTCGACGGCCAGCACCCGGCGGCCCTTGACCTCCGGGCCCTCGATCCGGCGCTGGAGGCCGTGCGCCTTGCCCGTCTTGCGGACCACGAAGGCGTCCAGCTGCTGTCCGCGCGCGGCGGCGGCGTGCAGCATCGAGGCGGCCACCGGGTCGGCACCCAGGGTCAGGCCGCCGACGGCGTCGTAGTCCAGGTGCGAGGTCGCGTCCAGCATCACCCGGCCGACCAGCGGGGCGGCCACGCCGTCCAGCGTGATCCGGCGCAGGTCGACGTAGTAGTCGGCCTCCTTGCCGGAGGAGAGGGTGACCTTGCCGTGCACGACGGCCTTGTCCTTGATCTGTGCCAGCAGGGCGTCGCGGTCGTTGCTCATGAGCGTTCAGTCTAGGCCCTGGCGGTTCCCGCGGCGCTCCGGGCTCAGCGTCGGCGCAGCGCCCTGACCAGCACCACGGCACCGCCCAGCAGGGCTACCGAGCCGCCGATCACCCACGGCACCGCGCTGCGGCCGCCGGTGCCCGGCACCACGATCCCGCCGGCCTCGCCGCCCCAGCGGGACGCCGCCCGGGCCCGCGCGCTGCGGGCGGGCAGCGCCGGGGCGTACGGGCCGCGCGGCGGGGCGTGGTCCACCTCCTCGGCGGACCGGCCGACGATGCTGCGGCGCACCGGGCCGCTGAGCACCGGCTCCTCCTCGTACGCGAAGAGCGGCTCGGCGGGGAGCTCCTCGGCGACGCCGTCCTGCTCGGCGGAGCCGTCCGCGGCCCCGTCCTCGACGTCGTCCTCCTCGTCCTCGTCCTCGTCCTCGTCGTCGGCGGAGCCGGTGGGCAGGCCGAAGCGCTCGGCGTCGGCGTCGGAGAAGGCGATCAGGTCGGAGAGGTCGTCGTCCAGGTCGTCGCCGGGCTGGTCCTGGCGGTCCTCGATGAAGACCACACCGGCGTCGGCCCCGGCGTTCCCGGACCCGTCCTGTTCGGCGTCCTCCTCCTGGTCCTGGTCCTGCGGCTGCTCGCCCTCCGGGGCGACCAGCGCGGCGGCGAACCGGTCCAGCAGGCGGCGGCCGGTGGCGTCGAGGGTCTCCTCGTCGAACTCGGTCAGCCGGCCGGTGGCGCTCAGGTCGCCGGTGAAGCGGATCACCGCGGTGCCGTCCTCGGCGCCGTCCGCGACGCTGACCCGGACGGTGGCGGTCACCTCACCGGTGCCCCGGGCCTCCTCGCCCTCGGCGAGCACGGTCAGCACGCCCTCCCGGCCCCCGATCAGCGACAGCACGCCCTTGTACGTGATCGTGGAGCCGCCGATCCGCAGCTTCAGCCGGCCGCCGATCTCCTCGGCCGCACCGGCGCCGACCGCGGCCGGCTCGGTGCTCAGCCCCGGCACACTCCGCGCCAGCAGCGCCGGATCCTGCAAGGCCTGCCGGACCGGCTCGGCGGACAACGGGACGAGAACCTCATGCTCCATGTCACGGAGCCTACCGACTGGGCCGCGCCCGGTCCCTACCCACCACCACCGGATTTTCCCCGCCCCACCTGTTCCCTTGGCCGTCGCACCATCGCCGCGGCCGCCCGCACGGGCACCCGTCCGGGCCCGCCACGGGCGCGGGCCGGGGCTTCCGAGAAGACGGTTCCCCGGGGTGGCCTCGGCGGGGGCCGGGCGGCCTCAGCGGGGGCCGAGGAGGGTGAGGGCCGCCGGGGGGTGGGCCGGGCGGAGGGCGGTGAGGTGGGCGGTGGTGGCGTGGAGGGCGTCGGGGGTCAGGGCGCGGGGCGACGGGGCGTCGGGGGCGAGGGTGAGCGGGGGCCGGGTGGCGGCGGCGAGGAGGAAGTTCTGGGGGTCGTCCGGCGGGCCGGGGCGGCAGGCGGCGGTGGCGCTGCCCGGGACGGCGTACGGGGCGGTCTGCAGGCCCGTCGTCCGCAGACCGGACTCGATCTGCCAGAGGCCGTCCAGGTCGTTCCCGGCGCGGACGGCGATCCGGCCGCCGGGGGAGAGCAGCCGTGCGGCGAGGCCGTAGAACTCCTGGGAGTGGAACTTGACCGGCCCGCCGTCGGCCGGTGCCGGGAGGTCGGCGAGCACCACGTCGTACGGTCCGTCCCCGCCGGGGGCGCCTGCGCCGCGCAGCCAGGCCAGCGGGTCGGCCGCGGTGGTGCGGACCCGGGGGTCGTCCAGCGAGCGGCCGCCGAGGGCGGCGAGCCCGGGGTCGGTGCGGGCGAGCCGGGGGAGGGCGGGGTCGGCGTCGACCAGCCGGACGGTGCGCACGCCCCGGTGCCGCAGCACCTCCCGCAGGGCGAGCCCGTCGCCGCCGCCGAGGAGCAGGACGCGGGCGTCCGGGCCGGCCGCCATGGCGGGGTGGACCAGGCCTTCGCTGCTCCGGTACTCGTCCGGTCCGCAGACCGCGAGCCGGCCGTCCAGGTAGAGCCGCAGGGGGCCCTCGGCGGGGCCGGTGAGCACGATCTCCTGGGACCGGCTGCGGGTGGCGTAGCGGACCTGGTCGCCGTACAGGGCGTGCCGGGCGGCGCGCTCGACGGCGTCGGAGCCGGCCGCGGCCGTCGCGAGCAGGGCGAGGACCAGCAGGCAGCCGCCCCAGAGCAGCCGTCGGATCCGGGGGGCGGGTTCCTCGCGGAACAGCCAGAGCACCACGGCCGCCCCGGCGACGGCGTTGACGGCGCCGGTGAGCAGGGCGCCGTCGCCCGGTCCGAGGGCGGGCAGGATCAGGAACGGGAAGGCGAGGCCGCCGATCAGCGCGCCCACGTAGTCGGCGGCGAACAGGTCGGCGACGGCGCGTCCGGCGTCCTCGCGCCGGATCCGTTGGATGAGGGTCATCAGCAGGGGGATCTCGGCGCCGATCAGGACGCCGATCAGGCAGGTGAGGCCGACCATGGCGGCCTGGTAGCGGCCGATCCAGGCCCAGCAGGAGTAGAGCGCGAGGACGGAGAGTCCGCCGGTGAGTGCGAGCGCGCACTCGACGAGGGCGAAGGCGGTGGCGGGCCGGCTGGTGAACCGTTTGGCGAGCAGTGAGCCGAGGCCCATCGCGAACACCATGACGGAGAGCACGACGGAGGTTTGGGTGACCGTGTCCCCGAGCAGGTAGTCGCCGAGCGCCACGAGTTCGAGCTCGTAGACGAGTCCGCAGGCCGCGCAGACGAACGCGGCCAGCAGGACGGTCAGGCGGGCGAGCCGGGGGCTGGAGCGCAGCCGGGACCGACGGCGGGCGGGCGGGAGTGGGGCGAGGCCTCGCCCGGGCCGGGGTGGGGCGCCGTCGTCGAGGTCCACTCGCGGGCGTGCGGGCGGACCGGTCGGATGGTTGATCACGAACAAACGCTAGGGGACGTGCGGGACGGATGGATGCGCCCATCCGACGGACAGTGAGCGACGTCGGATTGACGAACCGTTCCTGCGTACGATTCGTAGGCCTGGGCCGGGCGGCCTACGGCCGGATCGGTGTTCCGGTCCGGACTTCCGGCGGTCATGCCCCGGCCACCCCGGTCACCACCAGCGAGGAGCGGGTGCACACCAGCTGCCCCTCCTGCGGGTAGGCGTGCCAGGTGCGCCAGAGCAGCCGGTCCGCGCCGCCCTGGGTGACCAGCGCGGTGAAGGCGCTCGGGTCGCCCGGGAAGACCCCGGCGAGGCCCCGCGGGTGCCCCTCGACCAGGGCCAGCAGCTCCTGGGCGCGGGCCGCGAAGTCGTGCGGCGGCAGCGCCTCGATCCGGGCCGCGAACTCGTACTCCCAGCCGCCGACCTGCTTGGCCACCCGGGCCGGCAGCGGGGTGCGGCGGCCGGGCAGGCAGGCGACGGTCTCCAGGCACTGGCCGGGGCCCGCGTCGATCACCACCTGGTGGGAGGCGCCCAGCAGGCGCAACTGGAGGGTGCCGGGCGTGCCCGGGTGGCCGCCCCCGTCGAGTCTCAGGTCGCGGACGGCGAGAGCGGGCAGCGGGTCGCCGCCGAGGCACCAGGCGAGGTCACCCGCCCGGGTGTCCGTGTAGGAGGTCTGCAGTGTGGTGAGCATGCTCGGCTCCGCGTTTCAGCTCCGTGCGCGCCCGCCGAGCAGCAGCGAGTAGGCCTAGGCGATGGCGAGGCTGTTCGTGGCTGTGCGGCCCTGGGCGCGGCCGACCGTGGAAGGAAGGATTCCGGCTGGAGATTCAGCAGCAGAGAAGCACGAATACGCCGGGTCCGCCGGTGATTTACCCAACTTTGTCAAGCATTCACCGTTTCGAGCACACCTGCTTCCCGGCTCTGATCGAGCCCGTGTACGAGTCTGCACAGCGCGCGCCCCTATCACCGGATCGTGCGCCGTGCGCGCCGGGTGTGCGCTGTCCGGGCGCATCACACACCGCCGCCCTCCAGGCGCGGGGCGTGGAGGGCGGCGGGGGAGTGCCCGGATGCTCGGAAGGATTGCCGCAATGGTGGCAAACAAGCAAGCCGATCAAGGAAGTTGATGATCCATCAGCACTGGTGTCGGATCACGGACATCCCTGTTCGAAGGGCGCGAAAGGGGGCGTGCGGCCCCTCACAGGCGCCGCAGGCGGGTGACAGCCTCCTGGAGGACCTCGTCCTTTTTGCAGAAAGTGAAGCGGACCAGGCTACGGCCGGCCTCCACGTCGTCGTAGAACACCGCGTTCGGGATGGCGACGACGCCGCAACGGCCGGGCAGGGCACGGCAGAAGTCGATGCCGTCCTTCTCGCCGAGCGGCGTGATGTCGGTGGTGACGAAGTAGGTGCCCTCGGGGGTGAAGGCCCGGAAGCCGGCCGCGGTGAGGCCGCCGAGCAGCAGGTCGCGCTTGCGCAGCAGGTCGGCGCGGAGGGTGTCGAAGTACGTGTCGGGCAGCCGCAGGGCCTCGGCGACGGCGTACTGGAAGGGGCCGGCGCTGACGTAGGTGAGGTACTGCTTCGCGGTGCGCACGGCCGCGACCAGGTCCGGGCTCGCGGTGACCCAGCCGACCTTCCAGCCGGTGAAGGAGAAGGTCTTGCCGGCGGAGGAGATGGTGACGGTGCGTTCGCGCATGCCGGGCAGGGCCGCGAGGGGGTGGTGGACGGCGCCGAAGACCAGGTGCTCGTAGACCTCGTCGGTGACGACCAGCAGGTCGTGCTCGACGGCGAGCGCGGCGACGGCGGCGAGCTCCTCGGCGGTGAGGACGGTGCCGGTGGGGTTGTGCGGGGTGTTGATCAGCAGCAGCCGGGTGCGCGGGGTGATCAGGGCGCGCAGCTCGTCCAGGTCGGGGCGGAAGGCCGGCGCCCGCAGGGTGAGCGGCACCCGGGTGGCACCGGCCATCGCGATGCAGGCGGCGTAGGAGTCGTAGAAGGGTTCGAGGGCGATCACCTCGTCGCCGGGCTCCAGCAGGGCCAGCAGGGTGGCGGCGATGGCCTCGGTGGCGCCGGCGGTGACCAGCACCTCGGTGTCCGGGTCGTACGCGAGGCCGTGGAAGCGCTGCTGGTGATCGGCGATCGCGGTGCGCAGCTCGGGGATGCCGGGGCCGGGCGGGTACTGGTTGCCCCGGCCGTCGCGCAGGGCCCGTACGGCCGCCTCGCGGACCTCCTCGGGCCCGTCGGTGTCGGGGAATCCCTGGCCGAGGTTGATCGAGCCGGTGGCCGTGGCCAGGGCCGACATCTCGGCGAAGATCGTCGTGCCCATCCCGGTCAGTCGGCGGTTCAGCAGCGGCCTGGTACCCATCGGTGACTCCTCACGGCTCGTCGTCAGGGCCATCCTGGGTCAGCCGGGGGCCGGGGACAAGAACGGCCCACCACCGGCGCGGAGGGCGGTGGCGGGCCGGACCGGAGTGCCGGGACGGGATCAGGCCTCGTCGGTGCCCTCGGTGCCCTCGCCGTCCTCGCCCTCGATCTCGTTCTGGAGGCCGAGGCGCTCGACGATCCACTGCTCGAAGCCGACCGCGGCCTGGGTCCAGTTGGCGGTGGTGGTGACGAAGTAGTCCAGGTTGACGCCGGTGCCGACGATCATCTGGGCCTCGCCGATCAGGCGGACCACGCCGTCCTCGTGGGTGTGGGTGTAGACCTTGGGCCAGAGGGTCTCGCGGTTCCACTCGTCGATCAGGTCGAGGATCTCGCCCTTCTTCTCCAGCGGGTAGGCGCGGTCGTAGAAGGCGCGCACCGCGAAGAGCTCCTTCTGCTCGCCGCGGAACATGTAGTAGACGCGGAAGCCCTCCCAGGGGGCGGTGAGGTCGCCCTCCTCGTCCACGACGTGCTTGAGCTGCATCTGGTCCAGCAGCTGGGTGACCAGGGCCTGGTCCGGGACGACGATCGGCGGCGGGCCGGCCGGCCGCCCGCCCTGGCCGCCGGGCTGGCCGCCCTGGGGAACGCCGAAGGACGGGATGGACGACGGGTCGATGCTCATGGGGGTCCTCTTCCTCAGTGCACGTGGTGGCCGGCAATGAGAGGCCGCCCTTTCCACCTCCCATCCTGCCTCATCCGGGGCTCCGCTCACAGGGGCGGCCGAGGGGCGCGTCGATCTTCGTCGGGCGTTCCTCCCGCCGTCGTCCGGCGGCTCCGGCGGCGGTGGGAAGGGTGTCGGTCACCGAGGGTGTGCGGGGCCCGGGGCGGGGGTGGGAACCCCGGTGGGGTGTGGGCCCGCGGAGGGGCGCGCGTGAGCCACGTCACGCGCCCGGCGCGCTGGTTCGGCTGCCGTCCCGGCCGGATGCGGTTAGCGTGCGACGGAACTCGCATCGATCAAATCCCGGCCCGGCCGGGGGAGTTGAGCTGTCCTGAGGTGGACTGTCCGGAATTGAGGGGGAACAGGAGTGGGTGGAGCGGCGACGGGGGACGGCGCGACGCTCGGGGCGCTGCTGCGGAGCATCCGGCTGGACCGGGGCATGACGCAGGAGCAGCTGGGCGAGGCGACCGGGCTGAGCGTGCGGTCGATCCGGGACCTGGAGCGGGGGGTGTCCTGTCCGCGGGTGTCCACGCTCAGGCTGCTGACCCAGGCCTGGAGCCTGCCGGACGTCCAGGTGGCCGAGCTGCACCGGCTGGCGCGCAGCCGGCGGGACCGGACGCGGCGGCTGCTGCGACGGGCGGCGGTTGAGTGACGGCGGTGGAGTGACGGCGGCGCGGTGACGGCGGTCGCCCCGGCGGCCGGGTGACGGGCCCGGCGCGGCCCGCGGGCGCGGAACGGGCCGCCCCCGCCGCCGGAGCGGAAGGGGCGGCCCGGGTGCCGGACGCCCGGCGGTGCTACTTCTCCAGCGGCCCCCGGCCGCGGACGGTCAGGCGGTCGCCCGCCTCGTCCTGCTCGACCAGGACGGTGTCCCCGTCGTGCACCGCGCCGGACAGGATCGCCCGGGCCAGCTGGTCGCCGATCGCGGACTGCACCAGCCGGCGCAGCGGGCGGGCGCCGTACGCCGGGTCGTAGCCGGTGAGCGCCAGCCAGTCGCGGGCGGCCGCGGAGACCTCCAGGGTGAGCCGCCGCTCCCGCAGCCGCTCGCCCAGGCGGGCCACCTGGAGGTCGACGATCCGGCTCAGCTCGCCGGTGCCCAGCGGCTCGAAGACCACGATGTCGTCCAGCCGGTTGAGGAACTCCGGCTTGAACGCGGACCGGACGGCGCCCAGCACCAGCTCCCGCTTGCGTTCCTCCGGGGTGGCCGGGTCCACCAGGTACTGGCTGCCCAGGTTGGAGGTGAGGATCAGGATGGCGTTGCGGAAGTCCACCGTGCGGCCCTGCCCGTCGGTGAGCCGCCCGTCGTCCAGCACCTGGAGCAGGACGTCGAAGACCTCCGGGTGCGCCTTCTCCACCTCGTCCAGCAGCACCACGCTGTACGGGCGGCGGCGGACGGCCTCGGTGAGCTGGCCGCCCTCCTCGTAGCCGACGTACCCGGGCGGGGCGCCGACCAGGCGGGAGACCGTGTGCTTCTCGCCGTACTCGCTCATGTCGATCCGGACCATCGCCCGCTCGTCGTCGAACAGGAAGTCGGCCAGGGCCTTGGCGAGTTCGGTCTTGCCGACACCGGTCGGGCCGAGGAACAGGAAGGAGCCGGTCGGGCGGTCCGGGTCGGCGACGCCGGAGCGGGTGCGCCGCACCGCGTCCGAGACGGCCTGCACGGCCTCCTGCTGGCCGATCAGGCGTCGGCCCAACTCCTCCTCCATGCGCAGGAGTTTGGCGCTCTCGCCCTCCAGCAGCCGGCCGGCCGGGATGCCCGTCCAGGAGGCGACCACGTCGGCCACGTCGTCCGGGCCGACCTCCTCCTTGACCATCGAGGCGGAGGTGTCCTGGCCTGCGGCGCGCTCCTGTGCCTCGGCGAGCTCCGCCTCGGCGGCCGGGATCTCGGCGTACATCAGCTTGGACGCCCGCTCGAAGTCCCCGTCGCGCTGGGCGCGTTCGAGCGCGCCCTGGAGGTCGTCCAGCCGCTCCTTGAGCTCGCCGACCCGGTTGAGGCTCTTCTTCTCCTGCTCCCAGCGCGCCGTCAGCACGCTCAACTGCTCGTTCCGGTCGGCGAGATCGCGCCGCAGCCGGGCCAGCCGGTCCACCGAGGCCGGGTCCGACTCCTTCTCCAGGGCCAGTTCCTCCATCCGCAACCGGTCCACGGAGCGCTGGAGTTCGTCGATCTCGACCGGGGAGGAGTCGATCTCCATCCGCAGCCGGGAGGCCGCCTCGTCGACCAGGTCGATCGCCTTGTCGGGCAGGAAGCGGGAGGTGATGTAGCGGTTGGACAGGGTGGCCGCGGCGACCAGGGCGGCGTCCGAGATCTGCACCTTGTGGTGCGCCTCGTACCGGCCCTTGAGGCCGCGCAGGATGGCGATCGAGTCCTCCACGCTGGGCTCGCCGACCAGTACCTGCTGGAAGCGGCGCTCCAGGGCCGGGTCCTTCTCGATCCGCTCGCGGTACTCGTCCAGCGTGGTGGCGCCGACCATCCGCAACTCGCCACGGGCCAGCATCGGCTTGAGCATGTTGCCCGCGTCCATCGCGGAGTCGCCGCCGGCGCCCGCGCCGACCATGGTGTGCAGCTCGTCGATGAAGGTGACGACCTGGCCGTCGGAGGCCTTGATGTCGTTCAGGACGGCCTTCAGCCGCTCCTCGAACTCGCCACGGAACTTGGCGCCCGCGACCATCGCGCTGAGGTCCAGCGCGACCAGCCGCTTGCCGCGCAGCGACTCCGGCACGTCGCCGGCCACGATGCGCTGGGCCAGGCCCTCGACCACGGCGGTCTTGCCGACGCCCGGCTCGCCGATCAGCACCGGGTTGTTCTTCGTCCGGCGGGAGAGCACCTGGACCACCCGGCGGATCTCGTGGTCGCGGCCGATCACCGGGTCGAGCTTGCCGTCCCGGGCGGCCTGGGTGAGGTCGGTGCCGTACTTCTCCAGTGCCTTGTAGGTGCCCTCCGGGTCCGGTGAGGTGACCCGGCCGCTGCCGCGGACGTCCTTGAACGCGGCGAGCAGCGCCTTCGGCGCGGCGCCCTGGTGCGCCAGCAGCTCGGCCACCTGGCCGCCCTCGGCGGCCAGGCCGACCATCAGGTGCTCGGTGGAGACGTACTGGTCGTCCAGGTCGCTCGCGCGCCTGCCGGCCTCGGTGAGCACCGCGACGGTGTCCCGGGCGAGCTGGGGCGCGGCGACCGTCGAGCCCATCGCGCTGGGCAGCGCGGCCGCCTGGCGGCGGGCCTCGGCGTCGACCCGGGCGATGTCGGCCCCGACCGCCTCCAGCAGGGGCCGGGCGATGCCCTCGGGCTGCTCCAGCAGGGCGATCAGGATGTGCACCGGCCTGACGTCCGGGTTGCCGGCCGCGCCCGCCTGCCGGATCGCGGCGGACAGGGCGTCCTGCGTCTTGGTGGTGAACTTGCTGGCGTCCACTGCTGGGGGGTCCTCCCTCGTCGTCCTTCACTTCTGCTGCGTACAGCATGCACTAAGTTGAGTCTATTCCGCTCAACTTTCTTTTTCCGGCTTCCCTCTCAACTTCTCGGTGAACGTTTGACCGACCGCCGGGTCAGCCCCAGCAGCTCCCGGGCCGGCCCGCCCGGCCGCTGCCCGGCCGGCCAGACCGCGCGCAGCGGCCGCCGCAGGTCCAGCTCCGCCACCAGCGGCACCTCGACCAGCCGCCGGGTGGCCAGCTCCTCCGTCACCGCCAGCTCGCTCAGGCAGACCGGCCCCGCCCCGGTCATCGCCGCCGCCTTCAGCGCGGTGGACGAGGCCAGCTCCATCCGGGGCCGCGCCACGCCCCCGTACGGCCGCAGGGCCATCTCCAGCACCTCCCGGGTGCCCGAGCCGGGCTCGCGCAGCGCCAGCGGGGTGGCCGCCAGCTCGGCCCCGGTCAGCGGGGCGCGGCGGCGCGCCCACGGGTGCCCGGGCGCCACCACGACCACCAGCCGGTCGGCGGCCACCACCACGCCGGCCAGCCCGGGTGGGGTGGTGGGGCCCTCGACGAAGCCGAGGTCGGCGTCCCCGTCCAGGACGTGCCCGGCGACCTCCGCCGAGTTCGCCGTGCGCAGCGTCACCGCCGTCCCCGGGCTGGCCTCGGACAGGCCCAGCAGCCAGCCGGGCATCAGGTACTCGGCGACCGTCAGACTGGCCACCACCCGCAGCTTGGCGTCCCGCCGCTCGCGCAGCGCGTCGATCCCGGCGTCCAGCGCCTGCGCCGCCTCCACCACCTGCCGGGCCCACTCGACCACCAGCCGGCCCGCCTCGGTCGGCCGGCTGCCCCGGGGCGAGCGGTCCAGCAGCGGGACGCCGACCTGCCGCTCCATGCCCTTGATCCGGGCACTGGCGGTCGGCTGGGTGACGCCCAGCTCGGCCGCCGCCCGTCCGACACTGCCCAGCCGGGCCACCGCGAGCAGCAGTTCCAGGGCGCCGAGTTCGGGGACGTGCGGGGAGAGGGCCATAGGTTCAGGCTATGCCCCCATAGAAGCCCCGGCGCTACCGGCCGCCCGGCCTTCCGGGTGACGGTGGGGACATGTCCACTTTGGCCGGTATCCGCCCCCTCGCCCGCCCCGCCGTTCGCCGCCGGCCCGACCTCGCCCAACTCGGCCCCAACTGGTACGCCGCCGTGATGGGCACCGCGATCCTGGCGAACGGCGCCGCCGTGCTGCCGGTGCGGCCGCCCGGGCTGACCGCCTTCGGCGAGGTGATGTGGGCGCTCGCGCTGGCCGCCCTGCTGGTGCTGGCCGGGGCCCGGCTGGTCCACCTGACCCGGCACCGCGAGGCGGCCCGCGCCCAGCTGCTGGACAACCCGGCCACCGCGGTCTTCTACGGCTGCCCGCCGATGGCGCTGCTGGCGGTCGGGCTGGGCACCCTGCTGCTCGGCTCCCGGGTCATCGGCACCGGCCCGGCGGTCGCCCTGGACGCGGTGCTGTGGAGCCTCGGCACCCTGTACGCGCTGGCCGTGGCCGGCGGCATCCCGTACCTGATGATCACCCGGCACCGGCTCTCCGCCCTGGAGGCCAACCCGACCTGGCTGCTGCCCGTGGTCGCCCCGCTGGTCGCCTCCGCCTGCGGTCCCGCGCTCGTCCCCCACCTGCCGGCCGGGACGGCCCAGCAGGCCATGCTGTACGGCTGCTGGGCGCTGTTCGGGATCGGCCTGCTGGCCACCCTGGTGCTGCTGCCGGTGGTGTTCACCGGGCTGCTCCACAGCAAACTGCCCGCCCTGGCGCTCACCCCCTCGCTGTTCCTGGTGCTCGGCCCGCTCGGCCAGTCCGTCACCGCGGTCCACCAGCTCGCCGACGCCGCCCGCCCGGTGCTGCCCGCGCTGGCACCCGCCATGGTCGACCTCGCCGAGCTGTACGGCGTGGCGGTGATCGGCGTCGCCATGCTCTGGCTGGCCGTCGCGCTCACCGCCAACCTGCGGGCCCGGCGGGCCGGGATGCCGTTCGCGATGACCTGGTGGGCGTACACCTTCCCGGTCGGCACCTGCGTCACCGGAGCCTCCGCGCTCGCCCGGCACACCGGCTTCGGGGGCTTCAGCGGCCTGGCCGTCGGCCTGTACCTGCTGCTGGCGCTCGCCTGGGTGCTCGCCGCGGGCGGCACCGCCGCCGGGCTGGCACGGGGCCGGCTGCTGGCCCGCTGAGGCGGCGCCGGACCCCCGGGCCTGCGTGAACGCGCAGCTCAGGAGCGTGCGGCCGGTGCAGGAACGCGCACGGCCGGGCAACGGTGCTGCCGGGTGGCGCCGACGCCCCCGGCCCGCCCCGGTTCCACCGGAATCCACCCCGCCGGCCGGACCGTCGCGCCCGCGGCCGGATGCAGGTAGCTGCAATTGCGCGAACATGCACTCGGGCGGCACTTGTTCACCGGCCGTCACGCTGTGAGGGTGGAGACACGCCAAGTCGTCCGGGCACCGCAGCCCGATGGTGGCGACACGCTCTTCGATACTGACCGCAGGTGCGACATCCCGCGCCGGTGGAACGGGGGGGAAGAGCGCCGGGCCGGGGTCCATGTGTGGTGATGGCCCCCGGACCGGACCCGTCGAGGCGTTGCTGCTCCGCCTCGACGGGAGCGCCTTGACTGGCGTACCGATGGCGGCCCCCGGACGACCCGGCGTGCGACGGCACCCGGGCCCGGGGTCCGCCGTCCCACCCGGTACCGTGACCGCCTGATCCATGATCACGCCGTACCGGCCCACCGGTACCGTGAGCCCGTCGGGCCCACCGGTGCCACGGCTCGTGCGGCGGGGAGCACGGGCAGACCAGGGGAGAGGCGTCCGGCAGGGAGAGTGCGACGTGACGGCGGAACCGGCGGTCACACCGCACCACGGGCCCGTGGGCGAGGAGCCCGACGAGGCCGCCCGGCAGCTCTACCTGGCCATCATCGCCGAGGGCGGCCGCGTCCCCACCGGCGAGGTCGCCGACGTCGACCGGGGAGCGCTCCAACAACTCATCGACATCGGCCTGTTGATGGTCAACCGGATGGACCGCTGCTACACCGCGGTCAGCCCGCGATCGGTCAGCGACCGCCTCGGCGCCGAACTGCGCAGCGAGGCCACCCGGCTGCTGGTCCGCGCGGAGAACCTCCCGGGCGCCCTGGACGGCCTCACCCGGGCCTACGACGCGATGCCCCGCCCGACCGACCGGGCCGGCGGCGCCGTCCACGTCGAGGGGCACGTCCACATCCGCCAGCGGATCTCCCAACTGGTCTCCGACTGCCGCTCCGAGGTCCTCACCGCCCAGCCCGGCCACCGGCCCGCCGACACCCTCCAGGTCGCCCTCCTCCAGGACGTCCAACTGCTCCAGCGCGGCTGCTCGCTGCGCACCATCTACCAGCCGGTCGCGCTCGCCGACCCGCCCGCCCTCGCCTACGCCGAGGAGGTCATCCGGCACGGCTCGCTCATCCGGGTGCTCGACGAGCCCTTCCAGCGGCTGATCGTCTTCGACCGCTCCGTCGCCGTGATCTCCGCCAACGACGACAACAGCACCGCCGCCTTCATCACCGACCCGGCCACCATCACCTACCTGGTCGGCACCTTCGAACGCGACTGGGCGCGCGCCGACACCGCCGAGGCCGCCGCCCTCGGCCAGGTACCCGCCCGCACCATCCCCGACCGGGTCGGAAGGCTGCTCGCCCGCGGCCTCACCCAGCGCGCCGTCGCCACCCGGCTGGGCCTGAGCGAACGCACCGTCGCCGCCCACATCTCCCGGCTGCGCGACCGCTACGGCGCGCAGACCCTCTTCCAGCTCGGCTGGCTGATGCGAGGCGCCCGCGATGACCGATGAGCCGGGCCCGGCCGAGCGGGCCCTCTACCTCGCCGCCGTCCGGGGCGGCGGTCGGTTGCGCCCCGAGGACCTCGCACCCGCCGACCGACCCACCCTGGCCGCCCTCGTCGCCCGCGGCCTGCTCACCCCCACCGCCACCGGCTGGACCGCCGCCAGCCCGCGCGCCCTCGGCGACCGGATCGGCCTCGAACTGCGCACCCGCGCCGTCCGCCTGCTGCGGCACGCCGAGCGGCTCCCGGGCACCCTCGGGCCGCTGTCCCGCGCCTACGACGAGGCCCGCAGCCCGGTCGGGGGGCCGTCGGCGGCCGGTTCCCGGGCCGTCGGTTCCCGGACTGCCGGTTCCCGGGCCGTTGGTTCTGCCGGCACCCCGGCCACGGGCTCCCCGGCCGTCGCCCTCGGCGGCACCGTCGACGGCACCGTCCTCGGCGCCGCCGAGGTCCGCGGGCGGGTCAGCGAACTCGTCTCGGAGTGCCGGGAGGAGGTCCTGGCCGCCCAGCCCGGACCGCGGCCGCTCGAAGGACTCCGGATGGCCCTCGCCCAGGACCTCTCGCTGCTCCGCCGCGGCTGCTCGCTGCGCACCCTCTACCAGCCGGTCACCCTCGCCGACGCCGCCGTGCGGAGCCAGGTCGTCCTGCGCACCGGGCAGGGCGCCCAGGTGAGGGTCCTCGCCGAGCCCTACGAGCGGGTGCTGGTCTTCGACCGCGCGGTGGCCGTCATCCCCGCCGCCGAGGACCTCAGCCGGGCCGCCTTCCTCACCGACCCCACCACCGTCGCCTACCTCGCCGCCCAGTTCGAACGCGACTGGGCCCGCGCCACCCCCGCCGGCCGCCACCTCGACCCGCCGTCCGTCACCACCGTGCGGATCGGAAGGCTGCTCGCCCGCGGTCTCACCCAACGGGCCGTCGCCACCCGGCTGGGCGTCAGCGAACGCACCGTCGCCGCCCACATCTCCCGGCTGCGCGACCGCTACGGCGCCCACACGCTCTTCCACCTCGGCTGGCGGCTGCGGGGCGAGCACCATGACTGACACGCCCGCCACCCCGCTCACCGCCGCCCGCGCCCTCCACCTCGCCGTCCTGCGCGAGGGCGGCCGGGTGCGGGCGGCCGAAGTCGGCGCGGAGGACGGGTCGGCGCTCCGCCGGCTGGTGGAACTCGGGCTGCCGGTACCGCAGTTGGTGGACGGTTCGGACAGTGCGGTGGATCCCCGGCGGCTCCCGACAACACGGTCGTCGCTGTCGTAGAGGACCCCGCGATGCCGGCCTGCCTGGTCGGGGTCTTCGACCAACAGTGGCAGCAGGCACAGGTCGTGGATCGGGTTGCCCTGGCGGCCACTTCGGTGGAGCCCGCCGCCCACGAGCAGATCGGCCGGCGGGGCGCCCCCGGCCGCACCCCGCGGGGGAGCAGCCGGGCCGGTGGGGGGGAGCGGGCGCCCCGGGGGCGGTG